>JAUWDN010000132.1 GCA_030608765.1 Promethearchaeota archaeon | reverse complement strand
ATACCACTTTCACTTTTACTTATTTTGGGCTTGTATCCTTTGATAAAATCAATCCCACAGTGGAAAAATCATTTATCAAATAGGATATTAAATGCAGAAATAAAGTCAAAAGTTATTTTAGGACTTTTAATTACTGGATATTTTTTTGCTTTCGCAGCCCCGCTATTGTTTATCCCTTCAAATGTGATTTTCGGCAATCTACCTCCAAAACCCAACATTATAGCGCATAGAGGCGCATCGCATTTAGCCCCAGAAGACACTATCGTAGCAGGAGAATTAGCAGTAGAACATGGGGCTGTAGGTTGGGAAGTCGATATAAGAATTTCTATTGACGGAGAATTATTTTTGTTGCATGATGATACTCTCACTCGAACCACTAATGTAGAAGAGATTTTTCCGAATCGTAAGAACGATCGCGCTGAAACATTCACGCTTTCGGAACTAAGACAATTAGACGCTGGTAGTTGGTTTGCAGACAAAGATCCCTACGGGGCTTTAGCTTTTGGTCATATTTCAAAAGAAGACGGAGAGGATTACAAGGGCATACAAATTCCCACATTTGAAGAAGTTTTAAATTTTTCAAGAGATAATGACTTGATTATAGATTTTGATACTAAATTTCCGCCATCCAGCCATCTCTATAATGATGTTTTTTTTGAAACAATTTTAAACGAAACACTCGATTCAGGAATTAATTTAACAAAAGTTATGATTTTCACTAGCGACGCTGAATGGATTGATTTGATCAACCAAAAAAATGCCACTGATATCTTACTAGGCATGGATATGAGATCTAATCCTTCCTTAGAAGAATTCGAAACGTCTGAATACAATTATACACTTATCAAAACGGGTGATGAATACTCTAATGAATTATATAGATCATTTTATTTAAACAATATCCCTGTTATGGTATATACTATCGATAGTATCGAAAGATTCAGCCAACTCTGGTGTTTAGGGACGTCTTTTGTTATGACGAACGAAGTACACACTTTTAACGATCTGAAAAACCCAATCTGGTATCTTAATATAGAAATTTATATCGTTCTTTGGAGCATTATATACATCGCAACTTTAAGTTCTTTGCTTATTACAAAATTTGTCTTACTCAAAAAAAGAAAAGAATAAAATAACATTTTATCAAAATCAAATCTTTTCGTCTTTTTTTTTCTTGAAAAGGATGTATGCGAGTACGACTAAAGTCAATACGATTGGAATCATAATTGTTAATGGATTCTCTCCACTAATTCGGAATATATAGTATGAAATCGTGATGAGCGAGGCAAAGAATGCTATAATTGAACCGTATTGATTTGTAAAATTCTTTAAGCGCTTCATGAATATGTACACTCGAAAATTCATTTTCTTTATCACTTCTAATTCTTTTTTGTCCAGTGATTTTATTACCTCTGAATTTTCATAGTACAATCCAATTTGTGGATCATATTTACCATTTAATTTACCAGCACTAATAAGAGAAATTAGATACTTCTGAATTAGTTGTTTTTTCATTTTTAATTCATTTTGCAGAAAACTCAGAGTAAGGAATTCATTTGCTACAGCTTTTACTGCCATTTCTACGTACGATTTAACAATTAATTCTTCTAAGGTTTTAACTTTCTCTCTTAATGTCTCGTTAAATTCTTTGATGAACCGGTCAAAATCGTTAATTATATGCCTATTTTTGGTTTCAAAATCATTAGAGTTTCTATTAAATTCCTTAGATAAATCTTTAATTCTTCTATTCGTATTTTTAATTTCCTGGTCGATGTGCTTTTGTTTTTTATTTACTCTTAGATAAGCTCTTTTAAATTGTTCTGTTTCTATATAGTCCTCAACTCTTGCTTGAAGGGTGCCCAATAATTGACTCAAATGAATGTTATTTTTGTTAATCATAGCTAATAATTTTTCGCGATCGGTCTCAAATTTTAAAGTATTTATCTTCTCTTCAATTATTTCCACTTTTTCCCGTACAAGTTTTTTAATGTCATTTTTCTTCTTGAAATAGAATTCACTTGCTTCGGTTTCAAATTTTTTTGACTCATATGTTTTATTGATTACAATTTTCAACTTCTCTTCTATTTTGTCATCTACTTGCTTTAACTTTATTTCAACTTTCACTTTTTTACCATTGAGAATTTCTCTCATTTTACCGTAAAACCCGATCTTTTCAATATCCTCGGAAGTTTTAGCAAACAGGTTTTCTATTTCTATTTTTAAGGCATCATACTCGTTAACTATGAAAGATTCTAAATCCTTAAATAATGCTAAATTCTCTTTTATTTTTTCTATTGCTAATTCGTTATTGTTAATAATTGCGTTAATATTATCTCTCAGTTCTGTGTTTTCAATTCTATTTTCATTTACATTTAGCTCTTTAATCTTTACATTATATTGGTTCTTTATCGATTCTTTAAAATCACTCAAATCATTAATTCTATTCTGAATTTCTAATATATTAACTCCTAATGTTTTGTTTTTTATGCAAGAATCATAAAGTGCCAATAATTGCCCAATTGTTTCCTGCGTTTGTTTTAAAATTCTATTTTCCGTGAAATTCTTTAATTCTCTGTTCTTATGATATGCTTCTGTATGAACAATAAGTTCTTTTTTATCTTCAAGTAAATCTCCTTGCAATTTCGAAACTTCTATCAAGTCCTTTATTCTTGGAATTATTACTTTACACTTGAGTTTTAATTTATCTGCAAGCTTCTTAATATCAATTTTATCCGTGTTTTCTTCCTTACTCATAAGGTATATTTCGTTAGAAATTATTTTGTTTACATATTCATCCTTTAGTTCATTTACCTCGTTGCCTAAAAAATCATTAAATTTCTCCCATTGAATTATCTTAATTGAATTTTCGTCAAGATTGTTCTCAAACTCTTTTAAACCGATTAACTTCTTGGAAAAACGCTTGTTATAATCATTAAATTCTATTATAATTGCATCAAAACCACGGATAACATCAGGAATTTTGTTTGTTCTGTTTTGATCGATGCTGAATTTGTATTTTTCTAATTTATCTTTGAAATCTTGAATTGTACTTGAAACAAAATTATCAAAATCTTCAACTTTAGCTCGTTTTCTTTCTTCTATGACTTTTTCTTTTAGAATTTGTTCTTGGTCAGCTATTAGATCAATAATATTTTCTTCTAAGCTATCCAGTTTTTCGTTTAAGTATTTATAAAGAGGAAAAAGCTTCTGTTTAAAGCGAGTATTCTTTTTGACTAATTGTTTTAATTTATGAATTTCTTCAGTCTTCTGTTTTAGCAAAATTTCCGATTCCAATTTGATAGTTTTAAAAGCATCTCGATACTGATTACTATCTACTTGATACTTCGCGTTATTTTTTATTTTTAATATTCCATTCTGTATATTATCTTTAACATTTCCTATGTTGTTGTTTAATTCGTTAAAAAACTGAAATCCATTAGTATAATCAGCAAAAGTAGAATCAAAGTTTTCTTTGAAATTAATCCATTTATAAATTACTTTCTTGTGGTTCTTTGCTATTTTCTTTTCCTTTGTTGTAATTTGGTACGAAACTTTGTAGATAACAGCATCGTATTTACTTACACTTTGAGATATTCTATTAAACGCTTTAATAATAAGATTAAATTTTTCCTCGTCATAACCGTTGTCTAAAACTTCTACGATGTAATTTTTAAAAGAATCTACTTCACGATTTATCTGATCTTGGATATCGTAAATCTTAGTATCAAGCTCATCTAAAATAACACTATATTTTTTTAAGCTCTCCGTTTCTTGGATTCTTTCTTGTAGATAACTGTTTAATTCATTCAATCCATTTCTTAATAGAGAATAAGATTTGTTCCACTGAGATATCTCAGAGCCAAGTGTTGCTTGTATGTTAATGTAGATTAACTCTTGATTAAACGAAGTTTCGATATTTTCATTTAAGAAATCAGCTTCCATTAGAGAATCTCGCAACACGTACTTTAATCTTTCTTTAGCAAAATCAACTTCGTCTATTAAAAGATAAGATTCAATTTCTTCTCTAATTTGCGGAATAGTATTCTTCAGTTTTAATGTCATATTGTAAATATCGTTTCTAATTTCCTTTACTTTTGACCTTTCTTCGTATAGCCTTTCAGTATTAATTTCTTTGTCAGCGATAAGAATATTTTTGAATAAGTAATCCAAACAAAAATAATATTTAGTTTTAAATAGGAAGGCTTTTTTTGCTCTAATTTCCCCTTCGAAAAAATGATTACTTACTAAATCATGAATAACCGGAAAGATATCTTCTTTTAAATTTAAAGCTTCTTGGATATATGAACCTCTATATTTTTTGAAAATATCCGAGAGCGATATTATGCTATTATTACTTAACTGGTCATATATTTCCTGAATAATAACTTTTTTACCTTGGGTTAGATTTTGAAGATATTGATTGAATTCTAATGTATTATCGACTTTTTTTAGGGTAAATGTGTAATTTAAATTGATATATAACACTATTTCCTCTAATCCGTGGCTTATTCCAAAAGTGTTTTTTATTTGGTTTAAATCGATGAAATTATATGTTTCTAAATGCTTAAAAATTACTCTTTCTATTTCTTCGATAAAACGATTCCAGATTATAGATAACAGAATAACTAATTGCGTAACATCTGTTAGTATTCTTAAACTCCACTTTTCTTGCTCTCTAAAAACATTATCTAATTTTTCTGTAATAAAAGAATAAATCCTCGCAGGATTATAATCAATCAACCAAGAATAGATATTTAGAATATTTACTATCCAAAATGTAGTATCAATCTCCTCATTTTCGAGATCTAAACTGAAACCACCATTCTCTTTTTGAAATTGGTAGAGAAATTGAATTTCTTTATCTTTTACCTCTAAATCTAAATCAAAGAATTT
>JAUWDN010000087.1 GCA_030608765.1 Promethearchaeota archaeon | reverse complement strand
ATTTTGAGTTTGAATTTGTAAATATCTAAAATAAGAGTGTTTTTAAAAATTAAGATTAAAAGCTATTAATTACATTTGAGAATTTTTTTTATTTAATTCTAAAATCTTTTTATCTTTTTCATTTATCGTAGTTTTTAACTGATTTATATTTTTTTGCAGATTTTCAACTAATTCTGCCATTGAATTGCCCGAGACATCAGTTGGTGAAATTGCGGATAACTTTAAATCTGCTATTACGCTATCTTTCTCTCTTAGTTTATTTTCGAGATTGATAACTTGTTGTTCAAGCTGATTAGTATCAACTTGGGTTGCTTCTTTTTTCCCCTTACTAAATGATTTTTGCATTTCTTCAAGGTCTATTTTGAGGGCTTCGTTTTCTTTTTTTAGTTCCTCTAAATCTTTTTCGCTGAATTGATAACCATTTCCTTCTAACGCGCTTTTAAGTTCTGTTTTTTCTTGTGTTAATTTATCAATGATTCGTTTATACTTGGTTAAATCTGATTGTAAATCTTGGCATAATGTTTCAAGTGGTTTTGATGATGATTCAGAAGGTAACGGTTTAATTACTGAAGGTTCAGGAGGGGAAGCTTCGACGATATAATCAACAGGTTTAGCTCTTAATTTTACAATCAGTTCTTGGTTTAACCTCTCGATTTCTTCTGTTAAATCTGAAACTTTCACCCCCAGATCTTGTATAATAGAATTTTTATCTATTATTTGAGTTTTTAGTTCATAAATTAATGCATCATTCGATGTAGATTCTGCTCCTACTGGAGAACCGGCTGTCGCTTGTAAATTAGATATTAACTTATCTTTAGCTTTAAGTTCTTCATCTTTTTCCAATAATAATTTAATCATACTTTTTATTTTATTTCCTAACTCGGAATTTTCTTGTGCTAATTCGTTAAGTTTTATGCTTATGTCTGTAACTGCCTCATCCTTTTCTACTCTTAATTTCTCCTTTTCTTCGACAGTTTTTTTGATTATTTCCTCTGATCTAGTAATCAGCTCAATATTTTCAGTAATTTTCTTTCGTAGGAGTTCGTTTTCTTTCTGTAATTCTCCAATTACGGAGGGTAAGGTTTCTGTTGATAATTTATTTTTCCAAAGGCTTATAAAATCCTCAACCTTTTCGTTTTCTTCAGGCATTTTTCTATTAATTTTATATAATTATTATTTAATATAGTTATTCCTTTTTCAAAATACCAGACAAATATCCAACGGTATGAGGTCCAAAAGTACCTCTTCTGTCATAACTAGTAATATAATTCATTACTTCTGCTTTAGATGCTTTTAACTTCTTACAAATTAATATCAATGACGTTATTGTTTGAGGGCCACAAACTGAGGTATTTAATGCCGCTTTGAAAGTATTTTCTGGATCTAATTCTACAAACGCATCAATAACTGCCTTATCCATTTTTTTCATCGCTGCGAGGCCTTTTTCACTTCTAACTGGTTCATGTGATAAATCTGTTGAAGCCACAATTACTATATCTTTATTTACAGTCTTGATTGAACTTGCAATATCTTCTGCAGCTCGTTTTAAGGTACTATAGGAGCTAAAACTTCTGAATTCTCTATAACTATATTTTATTGGAAGTATTTTTACTTCATGTTCTTTTGCGCAATATTTTATGAATGGTAATTGAATCTCAATATTATGTTCTTTTCCAAATAACCCACCTATAAATGCAGAATTATCTGAAATTACAGTTTCACTAATATCACATATTTTTCTTGCTAGGGAGTTATCAATTTCTAAATCACCTAATGGAGTACGCCATGCCCCTTCTTCCATTAAACCAATTTTATCGTACCCTTTATGGTCAGTCCCAAGTAAAATAATTGTTTCTGGGATTTTTTCTTTAAAAATATTAAAATACGTAAGAGCAGCACATTCTCCCGAATAATAGTACCCCGCATGAGGCGAAACCCCTCCAATTATTGATCTGGATTCAAGATTAAGAGTTTTTGGCAATTCTCCAGGTCCAAACTCGTTATTTCTAAAAAGGACTTCGAGTTCTTTTTCTAATTCTGATTTAGTACCTGAATACCAACTTCCTGCAACAGATGGTTGTCTTATCATATTATTCACGGCTTTTTTTGATTTACTATATTATTATGCATCAATTAAGTATTAAACTATTTCACAATTTTTTTTATTTTACCTTGAATATGAGTGAGTACAAAAGCCAGATTGTCTTTTTCTATCTAATATAAGTTAATACCGTTAAGAAAAACTAGCTTTAAATAAATATGTCCTTGATTTAGTTCGTTATTTTAATAGAATTATTAAGTTATATTTAATATTTTTAACTTAATGAGTGAAGAAAATAACACCCAAATTTCGTTGGATGACTTAAATGAAGATGACATCCCAGAAAAGATTCCAGCCAAATTTATCAACAATCGCGTAATTGTTTTTAATCATCTCTATGCTTCGTATTTGTACGTAAAACAAAAGTTTTTTGGGTCTCCTCTTGGGATTAGTAAGCCTCGGTTAGAGTACTTTTCTAAACCGTCGGAATTATCCCTAATTGAAGCGCTGTATTTATTAAAAAACGATAAAATTACTATTTACGACCCTAAGTTAGATAAATTCTACTCACACGACGAGTTTTATGAAATATGTAAAAAAATCCACCATAAGTTTGGAGAAAAATTTATAATTTATCAAGATTTAAGGAAAAAAGGGTATATACCTCGTCCCGGTTTAAAGTTTGGCGCTGATTTCGTCGTGTATAAAAAAGGACCGGGATTAGAGCACTCACCATTTATAGCTCACGTTTTACCTCATGACGCAAAAATAACCGCTATCGATATGGTTAGAGCTGGACGTTTAGCTACTTCAGTAAGAAAGAAGTTTGTTATCGCCAATCCTCTAACTATGAGTTACTACTTCTTTGAATGGTTTAAACCCTAAATCAGGAAAAAACGAGTAATTAAAATACTAGCGTCGAATCATGTAAACGATATTTACAGAGTCATTATTAATGTTATCCTTTAGCTTTTCAATTGGTGTAAAATCTTCATTAGGAACAAAGTGGCTAATTTTCATGATATGATTGAGGACTTCTTCGCATTTTCTATCGTTCATTACAAACCCTTGTTTGATAAGCGATTTGCTTTTATTATATAATAGAAGTATGACTTTGATGAGACCTAACATTTTTTTGCTACTGGTAAAATTATCGACTTCATTGAACGCGTTTTGGATAAAAAAGGCGTTTCTTATAAGATTTGCTGTAAATAGTGCTAATTTTTGATCTTCTGCTAAATTTTTTTGTCCGAGCAGTTGTGTAATATATTTTAGATCGTTTTCTTTTGCTAAAATCTCATTTACTTGTTTTCTACACTCAAACCAATCTAGTTTTATATCAGGCCAATCTTTGTCTATCTGCTCCCACCAATCAGCTAAATATTCAGGGTAGTTTGAATATGAATTTATCCAACTAATAGCGGGATAATGTTTTAAATATGCCATTTTAGTATCTAGTGCCCAAATCCCTTGAACAACTCGCTTTGTTGCAGACGTTACTGGTTCACTAAAGTCTCCAGCGGGAGGAGATATCGAACCTATTACCGTTATAGAACCATTTCTTACTTTTCCATTAGGATCGTGCCCTACTGTTGAAATAACACCAGCGCGTTCGTAAAAACTAGATAGTTTCGACGGCAGATAAGCAGGATACCCTTCTTCAGCGGGCATTTCTTCTAATAACCCCGAAATTTCTCTTAACGACTCTGCCCATCTTGATATACTATCTGCAATAACAGCAACATCGTATCCCATATCTCTGTAATATTCCGCTATTGTTATCCCTGAGAATAGACTTGCTTCACGAGCTGAAACGGGCATATTTGAAGTATTTACAATAAGGACGATTCGCTCCAATAAAGGTCTTCCCGTATCAGGATCAATTGTTTCAGTGAATTGCTTAAGAAAGTTGGCAATTTCATTCCCTGGTTCCCCGCACCCTATAAACACAATTAAATCGGCACTACAATACTTAGCAATACATTGTTGGATAATTGTTTTACCGGTTCCAAATCCTCCTGGGACGGCAAAAGTACCACCTTTTGCTACGGGAAATAATAAATCGATTATCCGCACGCCAGTCAGTAAAGGCTCGTTAGGTTGCTTTTTTTCACTAAAGGGCTTTCTCTTTGTAACTGGCCATTTTTGTAGCATGCAAAAATATTTGTCTTCGCTATCCTTTTTTAAGCTATAGATATCATCAATAATTGTATAATCTCCTTCTTCTGCAATAAAAGACAATATACCTGATTTTCCGGGTGGTATCATTATTTTATGATTTAACATAGAAGTTTCTTGAACCGTTCCAATTTCATCACCACTAAAAACCATATCATTTATTTTTCTAGTTGGAATAAAATGCCACTTTTTGGTTCTTGAAAGAGATGGAAATTCAAGTCCTTTATTTAATCTTCCTTCTTGAAAAAAATCGAATGTAATGTCTAATGGCCGTTGTATTCCATCAAAGACATTTGATACTAAGCCAGGCGCTAATTCCATAGATAAAGGCTCTTTAAGATTGACAACTTTTTCGTTCAATTTTATACTATTAGTGTTTTCAAAGGATTGAGCGACAATATGGTCAGAATAGATTTGGATTACTTGACATAAGAAATTATGATTGCTTATTTTAATTAAATCATTAAGCCTGACATCACCTTCCAACCCTTTTATTTCTACTAACGATCCATTAACCGCAGAGATAAAACCTTCCTTGGATTTATTAACTGCTACAACCATTTTTGTTAGCTCCACTATTTATTTCATTATTATTTTATGTCTTATGCTGTTCGCGTTCCGCAGATTGGACATTTTTTTACAGATTTGGGAATCGTTATTCCACATGTTTTACATTTCTTGATTACTTCTTTTAATTCAAAAGCCCTACCGCATGTAGGACAAGTTCTCTTATTGCCAGTTATAATCATTCCACAATTTTCGCATTTATTGATAAGAGTTTTCCGATGTTTAAAATTTAGGTCAACATCCTTGAATTTTTTTAGCCTTAGAGTCTCAGAATCTGCTTCAATTTTCAATTCCAATTTTCTAGGAGGGCGTTGAATTCTATTTCGTTTCTTATCAGGATATAATTTTGAGTAAATTGAATTTTTCTTCTTTTTGATAAAGAAAGATCCTATAATAAGTAAAGATAAAAATCCTAGTAATAAAAATATTATAACAGGATTAATCCCGAGTTCTAATAAAATATAAAAAAGGAAGACTACAACGAACAAATAAATGATTAGTAGTATTATTTTACCTAGATTTCCTCTCTGGTTCATCCTTTTTTCTTTAGGATCTCCCTTATTTTCATTATTCATAGTTTAATTTCCTAATTAAAAACTAAAATTTTAAGTTACAAATATTTTTTAGAAACCAGTTCTTCTGCCTCAATTATGTCCCTATGACTTATTTTGGATTCAATTTCTTTATCTATTTCTTCAGAGATTACATCTTTGATACTACTTACCTCGAAGTTAATTACTGAATAAGTATCGTCTAAATAGAAGGGTATGTAGTTTACACCACTTCCTTGATAAAATTTAAAGAAAAATTCATAGAAATGAAGCCTGATAGAATTTATAAACACTAATAATCCTTCTAACAGAATTACAATCAAGTTTCCAAATATTAAACCAACTAAGTTAACTAGTTCGTAACCTATACCCTCACCTTGAACTAAATTCCCCATTGCTGTAATTGCAACCATTAATGATATGTGTGCTAATGCTAACGCTAGTAATCTTATATAGGATGCCACATTACTCATGATCGATAATAGCGTTTCAAAAGATTCCATTGTACCTTCACCTATAAGTCCTCCTATAGATTCTTCTTTTAAATAAGATATACGGAATAATTTACCAAATGGTTTTAACACTATTAACATAATACCCGGAACTAACGGTAACAAAATAGGATAGGGTGGTTCTAGCCACGTGTAAATATCAAATCCATATGTAAAAATTAA
>JAUWDN010000164.1 GCA_030608765.1 Promethearchaeota archaeon | reverse complement strand
CATGAACTAAAATAAAATCTCTAGTTGTTTTTGTTATATTTGCGTTTTTCTCCATAATGTAACTAATATTGAAGAAATATTTATACTTTTAAAATACTTTAAATAAACAAATAACCAAAAAGTCTATTAAAAAAATAAGTGGTATTTATGGGAATTGTGGAATTTACTGAAGAATTGTTCAAAGAAATCAAATCTTGGTTAATTACTAAATTCCCATCATAAAATTAAAATAATTGATTAGGGTGATTTGGTATGGAAAAGGAAATTAAAAGGGTTGGAATTGTTGGGGCTGGTTTTACCGGAAAACAGATTGCTGCTCAAACAGCTCTAAACAACTTTATAGTAAAAGTTTATGATATTGACCCAAAAGTTATTGAAGATGCTAAAAAATATATCACAGGAGTTCTAAAACGAAAACACCAATTAGATGCAGTTAAGAATGTATCTTATTATTCAAATTTGAGTGAAGCACTAGAAGATGTTGATCTTGTAATTGAAGCAGTTCCAGAGAATTTGGAGATAAAAAAGGAAGTTTTTTCGCAGATAGATAATAGTGCACCTGCTCATGCTATAATAGGGACTAACAGTTCTTCTTATCCTGTTTCAAAAATTGAATCCGCGGTCAAAAGAAAAGATAAAGTTTTAAATTTACATTTTTATCCACCGATTCCTACGCGCCCAATGGTAGATATCATGCGCGGATCTGAATCAAGTGATGAAACCTTTGAAATTGGAAAGACGTGGATAGAAGACATTGAATGTGCTCCATTGGTTGTAAAAAGAGAATCTCATGGCTTTGTTTTTAATAGAATATGGAGAGCCGCCAAAAGGGAATGCATTGATGTGTGGGCAGGGGGTTATGCTAATATTGAAGATATCGACAAAGCATGGAAAATCTTTACAGGTATGAAAATGGGCCCTTTCGTACTTATGGATGCTATTGGACTCGATGTGGTATTGGCTGTGGAACAATCATATTATGATTTTACAGGTGATCCCAGAGATAAACCACCAAAAGAATTCGAGGAAATGGTTAAGCGAGGAGATTTAGGATTGAAGTCGGGAAAAGGATTTTACA
This sequence comes from Promethearchaeota archaeon, assembly GCA_030608765.1. Next base: position 3,351 of record JAUWDN010000164.1, on the reverse strand, counting down.
CTTGGAGAAAAAAGAAATAACTTTTTTTTATGTTATATTATCCATTTAAAATTAAAATTAAGCCCCAGATAAGACCAAAACTAATTATAATTGTAAGATTTACGACCATCGTGACTAATTTTTGATCGTATCCATTTTCTACTGAAAATGGGATAACGGCAAGACCAACCGGAAGGATCAAGGATAAGCAAATAATTATTCTGAAAAGAGAGCTGAAAATAGTTGGTGGTAGTAAGAAAAACAAACTTAACCCTACGAGAAGTCCTATGCTATATCTTATAACTAATACTTTAATTATTGAGATCCATTCCGATTTTCCAAATTTGAGGTGAAGAAAAATACCTAATAATAACAACGCCAAAGCGGTATTCGCCCTTGCAATAATATCAATTAAATCAGAGAAGAAACTTGGAATTACAATTCCGGAGAGATTTATAACAATCGCAACGATATAGCTTAACAAAGGAGCAGATCTAATTAGTCGATTTAAAACGAATTTGATATTAATCTTTACGGCATCTTCTTGATTTTTTGGAGAAAAAATAGTAGATAAAATATAACATAAAACGAATATTGTAAAGGCGTTCCCTGCGTCGACGAGAGCTACATATTGCATTCCTGCTTGACCCCAAATTCCCTCAACTAGAGGAAAAAAGAAGTTTGCGACGTTGAACCCCACCATTGTCATAATCATAGCTCCTTTTATGTGAATAGGATGGTTTCGAAAAATAACGATTCCTAGAAGTGCCATAATAATGCCAAAAGCTATACTAATTAAAGGTAATATAACTAACGATAATTCAAATTGGATTGTAGTAGTATATTTAAGAATTACAGCGGGAAGTGTGACATTGAATATAATTTTAGCAATCGTCTCCCCATCAGTTTCTTTTAGTATCTTTAATCTTTTAACTAAATAACCAATACCAACGATTAAAATTGATGTTAAAAAAATTACATTTACGTCAGTCATGTTCGCTTATTTTTAATCTTGTTCAGTTGGTAATTAAAATATTTAAAATAATTAAATAATTATCTAACTTGTTTTCATTTGGTAAAAGTGAAATAAGACTATAATTTTAATGAAATTAACTATAACAAATAAGATTTTAATAAAAATGTTGAGAAAAAATGAAACCTAACCTATTATCAGATAAGAAAGTAATAATAACTGCTGCAATCACTGGTGGAATTCACGGTAAATGGGCTAACCCCTCCTTACCATTAACTGCTGAAGAGCAAGCACAAGCCGCTTTAGAGTGTTATGAGGCAGGCGCCTCTATTCTTCATATCCATGTTCGTGGAGATGACGGTCAAAATACACCTGATCTGAAATATTATGGTAAGACAGTTAAGCAAATTGGAGAAAAATGTCCCATATTAAGGCAAATAGGAAATGGGATAGGGGCTAAAGTTGTAGAACATACATTTACCACTAAATCTGGTAAAAAAAGACTTACCACTGAAATAGTCCAACCATCTTTAGAAGAGCGATTAAACCTTCTTAATATAGATCCTAAACCGGAGATGCACACCATTAACGCAGGTTCTTTTGAATTTAGAACGCCTTACGGTGGATCCTTGTTTATGAACCCACAAGATTTTAATCGCAAATATATCAAAAGGTGCAATAAAAAGGGTTTTGGGATAGAAATCGAAGTATATGATTCGAGTCACATTACTAATGTTTTAGAATTTGTCGAAACAGGTTTATTAAAACCTCCTTTACACTTCAGCTTAGTTTTAGGAATTAAGGGAGGTGCTGAGGCTAATCCTGCTAATTTATTACGCATGGTTGACCAAATACCAGAAGGATCAACGTGGCAAGTCGTTACTGTTGGTAAGTTCAATTTACGCACGACTGTAATGGCGATGTGTATGGGAGGTAATGTAAGAACGGGTTTGGAAGATACTATTTTTTATCGAAAAGGAGAACTTGTAACGAGTAACGCTCAGCTAGTAAAAAGGATGGTTAGGATCGCTAAAGAGATCGGAAGAGAAGTAGCTACTGTTGATGAAGCTAAAGAAATTTTAGGGATAAAGAAATAGAGATCTTCAAATATTACTATCTCGTAATCTTTAAAATCAAAAGAAAAAAAAAGAATAAATTTACAAAGCTTGAAATTATTGATGCATTTGTAAATAACTAACACAAGCTGCAATAATGCCTAATACGATGGATAGTCCAACGCCGATTCCCATATATTCCTGAAAAGTGCTCATGAATGTTGATGGAGCTAACGCGTAAACAATAAAACTATATGTTAAAAACCAGAATAAAATTAATGGAATTATAAGATATAGACAAATAAGCCCCTTTTTTACTTCAATTTCAAATAGACAAAAAATTCCTGGAATTAAAAAACCCATACCCCATATAAGAAGACTTAGTACCAAAATAATCATTGCTCCTTCTTCTGAGCTAGAAGTCGGTTCAAATGAAATCTTCAGCCCAATTGAAATTAATGATAATGAAACAAATGCTATTACTCCTGCGATACCCTTACCTTTACCCATTTTATATCTCCTTTAATATTTAATTAAATTTGGTATCTTAAAAATCTATTTGTTAGCTAAAGAAATTTCCAATAATCTAAATCTTTTCTTTTGACTTCTTTAATTTTTCCTTTTCTTTCTAATTCTTTTAAAAAATTTAAGTTTGTCATCATCTCTGATGCCTTCGCAATAATAATTGTATCTTTAAAATCTCGATTTGTTAAATATTTTTCAAATCTTTTTAAATAAACTTTGAAAGTTAAATTAGTGATCTCCTCAAGATTCATTAAACCATGATCTTGTATTATGGTGATTAATTGATTTTCTTTATCGATAAGAGTGTTATGGAATTTTAGTAAATGATCTTTTAAATTATTGATAATGGGATTTTTACCATGTCCAGGTAATATTATTTTTACAATTCCATTTTCGACCATTTTTATAATTTTATTAATTGAATTTTTAAACATATAGATATTTCCGGCGTTTCCAGAAACAGAAGCACCAATTTTACTCAAATGAATATCAGAAGAAAAAAGGATTTTATCTTTCTCTCTAAAAAAGATACACATGCCGGGAGTATGTCCAGGAGCATGAATTACTTTCAGATTTCCAGGTAATACATCGCCCTCTTTAAAGGTATAATCAATCTTTCTATTTTTTACATTCCAAATGCCAAAAACTATCTTAAAGCTATTTATTATTTGATAATTCGAATTAAGGTTAGTATAATAATTAATTGCTTGAATAAATTCTCTATATTTTTCTTTTTTTTCAAATAAAGCAAGATCAAATAGCATATTATAATATTTTGTTGAATTTTCAACGTACATCCGATCTAATTCATGAATTGAT
>JAUWDN010000212.1 GCA_030608765.1 Promethearchaeota archaeon | reverse complement strand
AAGTGCCGGTGGTGGGATATGAGCCCACGAACCTCCAGATTACATCCAGTCTGACCCATTTTTTCAGTAGGATTATGAGTCTGGCGCTTATTAAACAAACATTTAATACGAATGTTTTATAACCAGCTAAGCCACACCGGCAAATTAAATATATTATATTATTAACTATTAATCTAATTTAAAATTATTATTATCTTTTTTGTTTTATTAAAAGAAGTAAAAAGAAATAAGAAAGCCTCCGGCGGGAATTTCAGTGGAAACTAAATATTTTCTCACTTTTGAACCCGCGACCTTTGCCTGTTTGGTTCATTTTTTTGAATACCAAGGCAATGCTCTACCCCTGAGCCACGGAGGCAAGGCTTATTGGGGATATATATAAATTAACTTTATAAATTATTTCTAAATTAAAAATTTTTTTACTCCTTTCAAGGATAAGTTAGAAAATAATGAGATAAAAAAAAGTTAAGTTATAAATTTTCCACGATTCACTCATTCTATATCATTTTTCTTATAAACAAGTGGAACATGAACTTTTATCTTTGGCACATTTATTTTGGGAATTTTAATTTTAGGAATCGAATATAAATTACTATGAAATCCCCTTGAGACAATTTTGTTAGCGTTTAGAACCGTTGTTTTATCCGGTTTGTCGTCTAATTTAGAACTATTAATAGATTCTTGATCATTCGTACTTTCTACCAGTTGTATATTTTCTCTATTTTCACTAATCTCCATAAGCTCTTCTACTTCTTGTAGGACACCTTCACCAATAATCTCGTCTTCATTATCCTCTATGAAATCAACCAGTTCAAATTTTTTACCTTGTAAGATTTTCCGATAATCCTTAGCAAAGTTTTCATAATTTGAGTAGAGTTTTAATTTTTCATCTCTGAACACCCAACCCGTATTAGGATCGTATAGTATTCCCGTGATTTTTATATCAGGGGGGATCGTGCGTTCGTTCCTGAAATTCTGGACTTGATTCTCGATGTTCTTAATTTCATCAGTAAAAGATCTGAAAAATTTCTGCAACTCAAGAAAAAAATTCGTCCCAGATCTTCCAATCTTTTTGATTGCAGACTCGGTCAATTTATCTAGCAAATTACCTAAATGTAGTCTTTTCATACCGCAGTCAAGATGTCCTAAAACTACTATGTATTGAATATTGTATTTATGTATGGCAACTAAGACAGATCTTAAAACATCTTCTGTATATATATTTCCAGCATTTCTTAAAACAAACACATCTCCGGGATTTAATTGGAATATTCGGTATACATCAATCCTTGGGTTCATACATGTGAGAATCAAAACGGGATATCTAGGAATTGGTTCTTTAAGCTCAATAGATTCTTCTTCTTGCATAATTTTCCATTGATATCGAGTATTCCTTTCAATAAGGTCATTTATAACTTTTTCAATCATTTTTCACTCCTATATTTTTTTTAAACCATATTTTTCTGCTAGTTGTTTTTTATAGTTATTTAACATCTTCATTGGGTCGGTGTTATGTGGTGGAGAATATTTTTTAGAAAAATATTTGTAATAGCTTTGGGTACTGTGTGTTCCATATAATGTGAAATTTTTGGAATAAGATCTATATAGTCGTTTAATGTTATCATTGCTTCGTGAGTTCTTTTTGTTTTTTAATTTTTGATGCTCCACTTCTATGATTTTGATGATAATTGGTATATGTAACATAGGTACAGTATAAGATCTCCATACTTGATTTGATTTTTCCAATTCATCATAAAGTATCTCATGAGAGCATCTGTCAGAATAATGTGTTTCACTACCACTGCCTTCTGGGGTGCTTTTCCTCCCTCCACCGCCAAAAGCAGGCGATATTAAAAATTCTAAAAAAATCCAGCAGATAAAAATAATTATCCACATACCTAGAAGATATTTAGAGATTGAAACCCAAAATGCCGTTCCAAAACTAAAAGTCTTATCCAAAATAGCTCCTAGGCTTACAGTTAGGGAACTCCATAGTAATATGTTTGGCATCAGAGATCGTTGCCAAGACCTACTAGGTCCCAATATCTTCTTTTTAATTATCGTAAGGCTTATTACAATAATTGGAAACACAATTAAGTACGAGTACCAAAAATCTGTTATGATTTCAGCAACATCAAGCATAACAATAGATGGTGTTAAAATGACTGTGATTAGCAAAAAAGCAAATTGAGAAAGAACTACTAAATCCATCGAATAGTAAGCTCTCCTGTTTTTTAGATCGATATAACATTTTAAAATATTTTGTTTCATAACATAATCCATACTTTCAATCACCTTACGATGTAAAATAATCAAAAAAAAAAAATATTTAAATAAATATATTGAAATCTAGAATTATTTCTCAATCAGTAATTCTTGAACTTTTGACTTCAAATCTCCGTTTCCTAAGAAATTCTTTATTTTATCTGAGTATTCAGGCAATAATTGCAAAAATGGCAAAATGGCTTTCGAAAGCGAGCTAAACGCCTCGTCACCATTACCCATAATAAACATTTTATCAGGGCTTAAATGCTTAAATATCTCAGGTAAAATGTTAGTTAATTGAACTGCTAAGAACCTTTGGTCGGCGTTGTTCATGGCATCTACTTGCTCTCGGAATCCTTCCGCTTGTGCAAGCATTTGCTGCCTTATACTTTCAGCTTCACCTTCAGCTTGAGCAATTAATCTTTTCTTAATGGCAGAAGCTTGACCATCGGCTTCAATTACTACTCTTCGCCGTTCACCATCGGCTTCAATCTGTTTACGGTCGCGTTCTTTCTCAGCAATCGCGATTTCTTTCTCTTTCCTTCGTAGTTCAATATCTCTCTGAACTATTTGCTCTTGAGTACCGAGCTCGTTCTGTACTTCGAGTTCTCGAAGTTTTGATGCACGTTCTGCGTCTGCTTTGGCAATTCTAGCTTTTTGATACTCAATTGCTTGCTTGGTAGCTTCCATGTTCTTTTTTAATTCGGACTCTACGATTATAACTTCCAATATTTCGAAAGTCTCGATTAGAATACCCCAATCTGCTGATAGCTCGTGTAAATCCTTTAAAACATGATCAATTATCTCTCTTCTTTCTCTAATGATTAATTCAAGTGGCATATTTGCACATATTGTTCTCATAACTGCCTCAGCAGCTGCTTTTAAAATCTTTTCAACGTAGTTCTCATCCCGCAAGTTCCATGAAACCGAGCTAAACGCCTTTTCAGGATCAATGACTTTCCAAATAATCATGCCTACGAATTCAATATTTTGGTATTCCTTTGAAACTACCTGATCGTGTGCTTCTAAAATCGTTTGTATACTAGTAGTCGGAATAACAATATATTCGTCAATTAAGGGCAATAACAATAGACTACCACCGAGACCTGCTGATTTTACCTTACCTTTTCTCAAATGAATTACAAACTGGTTTGTTTTAAATTTACGATATCGAGCGGCGTAGAATATTACGAATAAGAACCCTACTATCGCACAAGTCACTGTAATGCCGACAGCCCATCCATTAATCTCTTGAAACAACATTTTTTTTTAAAAAACCTCCTTTTTTTTAATTTTTTTAGATTATTTTATCTTTTTTTAGAAATTTTAATTATCCTTAATTTACTAACCCACTAGGTTAGCTAATATCCAAATTACCAAGATAGATCCTATAATAATAGCAGAGTTTATCAAAATAGCATAAGTTAAAGTAGGCTTTTTGTTAATTTTCTTTTGAAACTTTTTAGTACGGACATCTTTGCCATGAAAATAGATCCATTTGTATCTACTCTCTTC
>JAUWDN010000064.1 GCA_030608765.1 Promethearchaeota archaeon | reverse complement strand
TTCGGCATTATTTTGGTATCACCGGCGATAATTGCGACATTTGCTTCTTTTGCTTTAAAGTTGAAAGCTTTTATTATTTTTTCTAAAAACTCAAATTTAAAACCCTCTTCTATGATAACAATTGAAGTTAACTTTATTTTTTCTAAAATCTCTTCTGCTCGATTTGGATCTACAGACATTAAAGCTCTTCCCTCGCTAGCAATACCATAAGGATCTAGTCCAAGCATCTCGCATATCGCATTAACTTGTTTTTTGATTGGAATCTTGTCTTCTTCTAAGAGGATACTCACATCTGATTTATTTGCCCAATCGTTAAGTGCTCCTGCTATTCCGCCTCTTGTTGGGTCTTTCATAGCGTGAATATAATTACCCCTAATATCTTCTTTAAGAACGTTGTAAATCTCAAGCAAGTGACCTACGTCAGAATTTAAATCAGTTGATATATTTAATCCCTCGCGGCTACCGATTAAGGCAGTACCGTGATCTCCTATGCTCCCTGTTATTATAATTTTATCTCCAGGTTTTAAGTTGTTATCTAACACCTTTATATTTTTATCTTTGATTCCTATACCTGTTGTTGCCATTATCATGTCATTGAGTGTTCCTTTCGGCATTATTTTGGTATCACCGGCGATAATTGCGACATTTGCTTCTTTTGCTTTAAAGTTGAAAGCGTTTATTATTTTTTCTAACAACTCAAATTTAAAACCCTCTTCTATGATAACAATTGAAGTTAATGCTATTGGTTGCGCACCCATCATGATTAAGTCGTTTACAGTGCCACAAACGCTCAGAGTTCCTAAATTGCCTCCAGGAAAAAATAACGGATAAACGGTGTGGCCATCGGCAGTAATTACTATTTCTTGATCGTAATCTTCTAAAGGAATTGTTGCCCCGTCGTCGAGTTCTTTAACACCTATACCCTCGTTCACGTTTTTGAATGTAATGTTTTTGGTGATGAAAGAAATGAGATCTTCTTGCAATGCACCTCCGGCGCCGTGAGATAGCTTAATAATGTTTGAACTCACTTTTTTCGAATTCATACTAGAAAATAAGAAATAAAAATTAAAAGCATTTAGATTATAAAATCGTTGCCATCGTAAGAATTACAGATTTTTATTCTAATAATTAAAAAATTTTTTAATTTAAATTCAGTCCTAAATAAATTACAATCGGTTTCCATATTTACGACAGAAAGTATAGTTAAAGTTATAAAGCAACTTCACATATAAATAGTTAAAAAATAGATTTTTGTTATGAACGACATTTGGGATTGTAATGCTGATGAAATGATAAAAGGCGATAACCTTAGAACTATCAATTCAATAACGAAAGATACTTATGAAGATATCGATGGTTTTACCCACTATGTATTTAATAAAAAAATGTTCGAAAATTCAAGATATTCAATTCCTTCAAACGATTTTAAATTTTTTCAAAAATTTATAGAAGGGGGGTCAAGGGAATATCCTAGTGACGGAAACATTCCGACAGATATAGTAGCCACAGAAGCAAGGATTATTTTAAATGAAATTGCAAAAATATCAAAGGATCCTAATGCGCCGTATCATAAGGATGCGGTCGAATCAATGAAAAACGGAAAATTTGCATTGGTAAGAGGAACGGTGAAATTGTATTTGGGAAAATATACTTCCAGAGATTGGAGAAGAAAAAGATTTACGGATGATATTGATCTTTGGATTTACAAGATTGATTTACTCGAACATGTCTTAAAACTAAACGGTTGGGTAAAAAATAAAATTACGAAAGAGTGGGAGAAAACAGTTTCCTGGAAAAATCCATTTTCACTTGATACCAAGGAACATGTTCTTATTGCATCCAACGATGTAAATCAGGGGCTTGATTTTGGAGCAGGGGCATTTCTTGAAGGCACAGAATTAAAAGATATTTTTAAGAAGAAACTAAATCGAGGTCACAATGTTGATCTTAGCGATATTATAAACGTAGCAATGGTATTCAGTAAATCAGAAGGATTCTCGATTGACGAATGGTATGAAAGTTGGAAATCTTTTGAAGAGTGCGCGAATACTAGGAGTACCAGAATAATCTCAAATATGATCAGTCTTGTAAGACATTCTTACGCGATCGCTGATTATCTCGAAAAAATAGGTAATATATTAATCAGACTTCACGATTTGATTTTTGATAAAATATTTTATCCAGATAATAAAATCGAGAAAATTACTAGAGTATCGGTTCACTGGCAAAAATATCTAAAAACGCATGGACACGACAAAACCAGAGAGTTGATCCACTCGTACATCATCGAACAAGGTAACAAAAAAATCTATTATTCTAAAAACCTTAGACATTTTGGTGAAGCCATATTAATCCTTTTAAATAGTAAACTTGAGTATTGTAAAGCAGTGTTTGAAATATATGGCGAAGAAACCATCTTGTTTGGTCCTAAAAATTCTGCATCTGAACTCATAGGGAATAGTAGTAACATTCTTGATTGATTTTATTTAAATTGAAGAAAAGTACATATAACAAACACATTCAAAGGTTATTTCAATAATTTAGATTTCAATTTATCAGAGATAGTTCCTCTTCTTTGATTTTCAAAAAGGGATTGTGTAAAAGTTTAATAGCACTATAAAGTATCTTTAATCTATTAATAATAATACGAAGTGTTAATGTATGTTAGAAGGAATAGAATATGAGTATGAAGTCCTAAAAAAACCTACTTTTTCTTACCTAAAGTTATATATAAGAAAAGGTCAAACGATTCAGTGTGAAGGAGGAACAATGATCTTTTTTGATCCCACATTAGAAATATCTACGAAAAAAGCATCTAAAGGTTTTTTAAAATCATTGAAACGTGTTCTGGCAGGAGAGACTTTTTTTATGAACACTTTTAAAGCTCTGGATGATGGTAGTTTGGGTTTAGCTCCGGCTTTCCCTGGAGATTTAATGCATCTTCCATTAAAACAAAACGAGAGTTGGATTTTATTTAGTGGATGTTTTGTTGCAAGTTCAGTCCATTTTGAAACGCAAACAAACTTTTTAGGTTTAAAAAGATCGTTTTTTGGTGGCGAAAGAGCGTTTTATTTACAGATAGATGCGTTAAACGGTCCTGGTGATTTATTTATTGGTGCGATGGGAGCTTTTTTTGAAATTACATTAGTAGAAGATCAATTATTTAATTGCGATAATGGCCATCTAGTTGCAATGGAATCAAGCGTTTCTTTTGATATTAAAAAAGTAGGTGGTTTGAAGTCAACGTTCCTTTCTGGAGAAGGTGTTATTTCTCAATTAAAAGGTCCTGGTAGAGTTATAATGCAATCAAGAAATCCACGCGAATTCGCATTATGGTTGTATAACTTTATGCCAAAACAACAAAGATCCGGTTAGATGTGTTGGAAATAATTTTGTTTAATTTATTTTATTTTTTTTTGTCCATGTCCTAAACAACATGAAACACCTAAAAAATGTAAGAATTACAATTTTATTCCATAAGCGTCAATTATGTCTGGAAATTTCTTGAGTTCATTTAAATCTTCGTTAGAGACCGCTTCGTCTAGCGTGATGATTGAAATTGCGATATTACCCTTTTCCTTTCTCCCGCATTGTAGCCCTGCTATATTGATTCCTTTATTTCCTAAAAAGGTCCCAATATTTCCGATCACTCCTGGAACGTCGTTGTTTCTTAAGGCAAGCATGTAGTTAGTCGGAGCGAAGTCGTAAAACAGGCCGTTTATCTCGACTATTCTAGGGTTTTCTGAGAAAACTGTTCCGGCAATTTTAGTAATAGAACCATCTTCAGCCATAATTGAAATTTTAATGTAATTTTCGTAATTAATTGGCTTAGCGTACTTTTCTACAACAACCTTAATGTCATTTTCTTTTAAAATCTCTTCTAAATTAATATATGTTATTATGTCTATTAGTCTACCATCAAAAAGGGACTGTAAAATTACTGCTTTAATCGGTTCAAAGTTAGTAAATATCTCTCCTTTATACTTAATTTTCACGCTAATAATTTTTGAGAGGTTAAATTGCGTTATGAACTTACTTAACGACGCTCCTAATTCGATATAGGGCCTATATAAATCGGCCATTTCTTCCGACATATCAAACGAAATATTAACTGCATCTATGAATATTTTGGAATTAAGAGCTTGGGCTATTCTTTCCGATGCTAGTTTTGCTACCTCAATTTGAGCCTCGTATGTGCTAGCCCCTAAGTGAGGTGTTGTAATACAATTATCTAATCCGATAAAAGGTGGTGCGTCTTTAGGATCAACTGGTTCTTTGGAAAAAACATCAATACACGCCCCTCCAATTTTGTTGTTTTTTAGAGCGTTGTATAGCGCTTGTTCATTTACAACACCTCCTCGAGCCACATTAACAATAATCGCCGTAGATTTCATTTTTTCTATCTCAGAATAACTAATTAAATCCTTTGTTTGAGCCGTTAAAGGAACGTGAATCGTAATGTAATCTGAGCGAGCTAAAAATTCGTCAAAATTATCTAATAATTCAGCACCTAAATCCTGACCACGCTTTTTTGGAACAAATCGATCGAATGCCACAACATTCATGTTAAACGCTTGACATTTTTTTACAACAGCAGCTCCAATATTCCCTAATCCAATAACTCCTACGGTTTTCCCTTGTAATTCAGAACCTCGTAAGTACTTTTTATTCCATTTACCTTCACGCATAGAAGTGTTCGCCTTATAAACATTTCGCGCAAAATTCAGCATGAGACCTATTGTTAGCTCAACTACCGCGTTAGCATTGCCTAAAGGAGTTATTAAAACAACAATCCCATGTTTATTACATTCTTCAATATTAATGTTATCGTAGCCAGTCCCAGCGCGAACAATAACTTTCAATTTTCCCCCCGCTCTAATTACATCCGGAGTGATTTTAGTAGCGCTCCTAACTATTATACCATCGAACTGCTCTACAATTTCAAGAAGTTCCTCCCTACTTGTTTTATCGTTAAGAGTGATTTCAAAATTTTTGAATTTCTTTAAAATCTCAACTCCTTCTTGAGCCAAACCGTCAGATACCAAAATTTTGTAATTCTTTAATTCCATAATTATTCATGCATTTCATTTAATAGCTATTAAGTTTTAATTTAACAATTAGTAGAAATAAATACTGTAAATTTATTATCTTTTCGAATTAGAAACCTAGTTTATTTATTGAGACCTTGTCTAACTTAACTTCTTATTTAGATTCGTAAAAGCATGAAGAAAATATATAAGAATACTTTAGAATAAAATAAAATAAAATTTAAAAAATAAAAAGTTTAATTTATAAAAAATTTTTAATAAAATTCACAATCTTCAAGTATCATAGATAAATCTATCATTGGCAAATCTGGTTTTGTTCGGCTGGCAGCTAAATGTAAATTATTCTTACAAAAGACACAAGCGCTAACTAAAACATCAGCATCTGTTTCGATTGCTTCCTTTAAACGGTCTTCGTTAATGTTCTCCCAGCACGCTACAGTTTCATCTAACCGATTACTGGCAATATTAAGCGAGATTTCTCCATATAAGGCTCTTACTCCGCCTCCCGCACCACAGCATAACGACATTTCTCTGTTATGTTTCATCTCTATAAACTTTACGCCTTCAATCATGTTCATTAGCTCTCTTGGTTCGTCGTACACACCACAATATCGTCCTAAGTGGCATGGATCGTGATATGTAATAACCATTGGGTCTTCTTTTGTGTACTTCGTGTATCTTATTTTAAGCCCCTTTTGTTTTGCGATTTTAGGAACAAATTGAACCAAGTGAGAAAGCTCAAAGTCAAGATCTCCCATAAACTTAGGATATTCATTATTAAGCGTAGAAAAACAGCCAGCGCAAGAAAAGACGAGTTCGTTAATTCCTAACTTTCGGATCAAATCAACATTATATTCAACTAATTGAATAGCATCGTCTTCTAACCCAGTTCGGAACATAACCGAACCACAACAATATTCATCGGGAATAAGAATGAAATTCACGCCTAGTTTCTCTAAAATTCGACAAGTTGCTGTACTTAACTCGTTATTACGATAGGAGCTTGTACAACCTACGAAATAAGCAACTAAATGCTCATCAAAATCGCTCGCTTTTAATTCTCCAGATTTCATTTTTCTAGTACGTTCTATTCCACGTTGCAGAGCATCGTATCCTTCTTTGCAGGTTTCTGGATCGCACCAATTATATCTATCAGCCGCATTTTCGAGGAATGGATTTTTGTTTGTTAGTATCGAGTTTTTTAAGATTCCTAGTTTTTCAGGTAGAACCCCTTTACGCACGACAGTTCTTCTGTAATTTTGAAAAACTTCTAACATATCGATTCCTACGGGGCAAACGGTCCTACAATGGCCACAAAGCATACACTGAAAGATCGAAGGAATTATATCTTCTTTATCGAAATCAAGCTCCTTTTTAGATAAAGCTTTGAGGATTCTATTTCGTCCACCAGCATAATCCCTTTCGGAAAATGTTATACTATACACTCTACAAACGTTGCGGCAATAACCGCATTGTATACATCGCTCAAAATCGTTGTCCTTGTGAGATCTAGGTTCAACTAAATTCTCTTGGTCTGGCGCAAACAT
>JAUWDN010000162.1 GCA_030608765.1 Promethearchaeota archaeon | reverse complement strand
CATCTAAAATTATTACAGAATAAATTGATTGCACACCAATTTTCTTTAATTTGAAGATTTGGAATTTTTTTTACTTTTTCGATAAGCTTAAGTTCTATATTCTGACCCGTTAAATCATTTACATGAAGAATTCTTCTTTCAGAATGGCCTCCTTCTTTTCCAAGATCATATTCCCCCTTATTATTCCTTGAGAATTCAACTTCCATCTCAATTAGTTGATTAATTCTTTCAGGCGCCTTTGATACAATTAACCTTACGACCTCTTCATCACAAAGTCCATCCCCGGCGATTAATGTATCTTGAATGTGTTTCTCAAAACTATCATTCTTGTTCCGTACACATGCAATTCCACCTTGGGCATAAAAAGTGTTGCATTCTGATAATTTTTCTTTAGTAATTAATAATATATCCTCCTCAGGAACCATATCTGCTAAGTTAATGGCTAAAGATAGACCAGAAATGCCTCCTCCGATTATCAAGAAACCCGTTTTAAGTTTTAATGATATATTTTTTCAAACCCCATGTTTTTACAAAAATATCTTAAAATAGCAAAATGAAATTATTTTTATATATCTTTTTGAACAGAATAATAATTTTTTTTTGGTTGCCTACATTTTATGGTTTAGATTATGCCTAAAATTAAAAACATACTTTTTTTATGTAGCGGTAATGTTTGTCGGAGCGCATTTGCAGAATATTATGCAAAGTATCTAAAAAGCACATCCTATAAAGATAAATTACGGGATGTCAATTTTGACTCAGCGGGGATTCGCCATTATTTTGAATCAGCACACGAAAGCACAGTTAGATATTTAAACTCTAAGGGGATAAGCGTAGATGGTTTTTTTCCTAAGGATATAACAGAGGAACTAATAGATAAACAAGATCTAATTTTAGCCTTCGAGGAGAAATACCATATCCGTAAATTAAAAAGAAAATTTAAAAACATCGAGAATTTAGATAAAAAGGTTCATCTATTACTTGAATTTGCTGGGGAACAAAGTGATTTGGAGATCGAAGATCCTATTAATTTAGAGGAAAGTGAGTATAACAATATACTAAAAAGAATTGAAAGCGGTATAATTAAATCTATCGATAAAATTATCGAAATAAATAAATAAATAAATCTGAATAAGAATTAAGCGATGAAGTGGATCTCAAGGATTTTACTTATTTGTTTAGGAAACACAGCAAGAAGTCCTGCAGCCGAATATTTAGCACGATACTACGCTAATAAAAAAGGTGCTAATTTAACTTTTGAGAGCGCTGGTTTCATAAATGCTTTTTCATACATGCAACCCGAATCTCAAGAATACTTGAATGCTAAAGGTATAAACCATTCTGACTTTCACCCTCAAATTATCAATCGTAAATTGCTTGAAAAACAGGATTTGATTGTAACAATGGAGGTATCGCACGCTCAAGAAATAAGAGATAACTACCCCGGGATTGTTGACATCGATAAAAAGACTTTCACTCTAAGAGAGTTTAACGGAGAAACAGAAGAAATGGATATTATCGATCCATATTACACGAGTACTAATACTTACAAGAAAGTTCTTAGAATCATTGACGAAAATATCGAAAAAATGATAAATAAAATAACACAGATTAATCAATTAAAATCTTAATGATCTAGTAAGGATATTTGATAAATGATAAGAAGAATTTTGTTTATCTGTTATGCAAACACATGCCGAACTCCCGCGGCTGAAAAATTAGCCGAATATTACGCTAAAAAATACTCTCTAGAAGGAGTAGAGTTTGATTCTGCAGGTTGGCACATTGCTTTCGATCACGCTCAATCAGAAACTATAGAATATATTAATTTAAAAGGAATTGAAATGAACGATTTTAAACCTAAACCTATAACACGGGCGTTGATAGAGAAACAAGATCTTATAATTGGCATGGAAAGATACCAATTAACAAAAATTAAAAATAAATTTAAGGATTTGAAAGAAAATTTGAAAGATAAGTTATATACTTTAAAAGAGTTCAATGGGGGAGGAAAACAAGACCTTAATATCCCAGATCCTTATAAAACTGGCAGAAATCGATACTTCGAGATTCTTGAAATAGTAGAAAAAAATGTAGAACTTCTCGTTCAGAAAGTTAAAAAGATTAATCAGGTAAATGAAATATGAAAACAGTATGCTAATCAGAATTTATATTAATGTCAAATTGTTTAATAAATATTAAATTGTAATATTAATCTATAAAATGAAAAAAAAAGAAAAAGGACGAAAAAAGGAAACAGATCAAGAACAGAAAAAAGCAATTAAAATTCCTCAATTAGAAATAGTGGAGTTAATAGATTTAGCAAATTATTCTTTGATGAGAGGTGATTATGATAAGGCAATCAATTACTCCGAAGAAGTAATTAGATTAGCTATAAAATCAAATTTTGATCATCATATGAAAGAACAACAACAATTCTTGACACAAATTGCTAAGAAAGTACAAGAAAATTTTTTTCTTTTAGAAATTGAAGAAGCGGTCAAGAAAATTGAAAAAATCTTTTATGCTCTTCTTGATGCTAAACAAATTTCTCAAGCCCATGAAATTCTAGAAACTTTTAAAAAGCACTATCAAGATAAGATTGATCTAGATTCAATACCTTCAATTAAAGAATTAACAATAAAGGATATAAGAGAAAGGGTAAAAAATAAAGTAGAATAATAAACCTTAATCTCAATCGGAATTTAGGGATTGCTTACACTATTTGAAAAAAATAGCTAAATATTTTTAGAATTCTATTTATGAACCAAATCACGATTAATAACGCAGTTATTGAAATATTCGTTGGCGATTTAACCAAGGTTCAATACGATGCAATTGTAATTCCTACAAACAGTCGCCTTTAACCAAGCGGTGTTTTGCGATGCAGGGTAATAAAAGAAGCAGGTCATGCAATACAAGTAGAATGTAATCAACTTATAAGAAAAATATCTAATGTTCCAATTGGAGGCGCAGTAATCACATCTAGTGGTAATTTGAATGTTTAAATTATATTTCATGTAAGAGCTGGTCACGATCAAAAAAAATTAATGTTAGCTACATGGAATTCGTTAACAATAGCTGATAAAGAAGGAGTAAACTCAATTGCGTTTCTTCCAATCTCAATAGAAGTTTTAGGTTTTAACGTTAAGATTTGCGCTGGTATAATGGTTCCAACGATTCAGAAATATATCTTGGAGAAGAATAGAAATTTAAAAAACATCTCAATCTGTCTTGAAACCTTACCTGACTATAAAGAATTTGAAAGCGTTCTAAGCAATATAACTGCCCCTATTCTTTCTTAAACTTTGTTTTATTATTGTTGTTTGTTCATTAAAAATGATAATTATTCAAAAAATGTAACCTTAAATAACTATAATCTATGTTATATGTAATATTTTTAGTTCTAGTATAAATCAGTTTGAATTTTGACATAATAGTCGAGTTCTAATTGACCGTTAAAATTAATGAATTAGGATAAGGGGATTCCTTTTTGGAAACAAATGGTATAAATGAGAATTTTTTAAACGATTTAAATAGAAGTATTCAAAATGATAAATCAAATATTAATTCACTAAAGGGATTTGAAGTAATTTCTGAATCGCTAGTTTATAAAATTCTTGATATATTCGGAAGAAACAGTTTACTCTCAATGTTGTATCAAACAGGGTCAGGACCAGGAGAAAAGATCGCTGAAATAATAAAAAAGAAATATGCAAAGAATGATTTTGCGATTTTTGAGGCTTTAAAAATCTTAATGACAGAGTTAAAAGATTTTTACTCTATGCAGATTAGAGAAGTTCAAGAATACCCAGATCATTTCAAAGTAATTATAGAAAATTATTGTTTTTTACGAGATCCTTACAAAGATAGAGAAAAACTTAAACCGGGTAAAGCGTTTTGTCGCATTAATAAAGGGTATTTCGAAACGGCTTTTGGAAAATTATTAGGAGATAAAATAAAAAAGGTTGAAATTAATTTTCTCCACGACGATCCCGAAAATGATGTTTGCGTAGAAGAGATAATCTTTTACCCTAATCTTGAAACAATCTAACTGGAATTACAAAAGATCGTTGGAGTCTATCTCCAAAACTATAGCCAATTTATGTTTTTTTTTCTCCATTAATGGACCTGCAGCAGCTGTAGCTGGACCAATAGATCCCATCCCAAGTTTATTATGAATTTCCCAGTAAGCATTTTGATAAATTTTTTTCTTAATACTTTGATCATGCTTAAATTCTTTTAAAGCAGCTTCTATTATTTTTTCCGCCACAATTTCGAGTTCTTTTAACCTTTGATTGATGTATTCTCCAGTAATATCTCTACCAGTATTAGGATCAATTACTCGTTGAGTTAAACTCTCATCTATAATCAATTTATCTTTCTCTTTCATGAGTCAAATAAAATTTATGTTAATTAAAGTTTAATTATATTCAAAT
>JAUWDN010000092.1 GCA_030608765.1 Promethearchaeota archaeon | reverse complement strand
AACAAGATTTACGCTGCTGTTTATGGTCCTAGAGAAGTTCATCCTCACCATTTAGCAAAGCCTGATAGAGGTATTCTTCGGGTTTTTTATAGAATGGCGACTTTTTCCGTATTTGATAGAAAACGACCTGCTCCTGGACGTAGGGAAAAAGAAATATCTATGGTTATAACTGATTGTTTAAAACCAGTATTATTCTTAGAACTTTATCCAGGAACTTCCTTCGAAGTTTTTATTAACGTGATGGATGCTGATGGTGGAACACGGTGTGCCTGTACTACAGTAGCTGCTTTAGCGCTAGCTGATGCAGGCATTCCAATGAGGAGCTTAGTATCCTCTGTGGCTATGGGAAAAATTGATGGAGAGTTAATAACT
This sequence comes from Promethearchaeota archaeon, assembly GCA_030608765.1. The sequence continues at coordinate 5,549 of JAUWDN010000092.1, read as the reverse complement.
GATCTGTCAGGAATAGAAGATAAAGCCGGTGAAGCAGATTTACCTTGTGCTATAACATGGTTTAACGAGGAAATATCGTTACTTCAATTCGATGGAAGCATGGATTTAAAAGAGTTTAACGAATCTTTAACTTTAGCAAAAGAAGCTCTTACAAAGATTCATGAAATTCAACTCGAGACGTTAAAAAAGAAATATATTGAGATTCAAGAAGAACATAAAGGAGGAGAGAAAGAAAAATGATGAATATTAAACGAGTGATTTCAACAATAGAAAAGAATTATATTCTTTCTAATTTAAAAAAAGGAGAAAGAATTGATGGAAGAGATCTTTGGGAATACAGAGATTGGACTGTGAAAAGTGATGTTATTGCCTCAGCAGAAGGCTCTGCTGAAGTAACTTTAGGAGAGACAAAAGTGATAACCGGATTGAAATACGATGTGGGTACGCCTTTTCCCGATCTTCCGAGTGAAGGAGTTTGTACGTTTATGGCAGAATTACTACCTTTAGCATCCCCTCTATTTGAAAGGGGGCCTCCAGGGAACCAATCAATTGAACTAGCGCGTGTAGTTGATCGAGGAATTCGACATGCAGATTGCGTCCAAACTAAGAAATTATGTATAAAGGAAAATGAAGCAGTATATATTTTATTCCTAGACATATATGTGATTAATTATTTTGGAAACTTAATTGATGCAGGAGGCGTAAGTGCTTTAACCACATTACTTTCAAGCCATATTCCAGAAGGAAAATGGGTGGATGGAAAAGTGGAATGGACAGGCAAATATTTGACGGGAAAAACTATTGTAAATGAATTACCTATGGTGACCACCTATGGAAAGATTGGCGATGTCATCTTCTTGGACCCTAGCTTACCAGAAGAATTATCTTGTGATGGCAAAATCTCTATTTCGGTAACAGAGAACAAAATAACATCCATTCAAAAAAGCGGTTATGCTACATTTTCTATAGAAGAAATAGAAATGTTGAGCAAAAAATCTATGAAAATTGGCAACAGAGTTAAGAAAGAATTAAACCTAGAGCAATATAAACTTAAGTAATAACACTTTTATTTAATTATATTTTTTAAAATTTTATTTTTTATTTGATTTAGACTGATGAGAAGTAGTTTCATTTTTAAATTTAATTAGTTTTTTAATAGCTTAGGGCTAATATCCCCAAATGGCTAGTAGATTTAGATTAATCCATTTTTCTTATTTGGAAAAATTTAAAGTTTATACTAGTTTTTATTTAAACACTATAAATTAAAAGAACCAAGTGATCTCTATGGGTAAAACGAAAAAGACAGGAATATCTGCGAGATTTGGAGCCCGTTACGGAGCCAATGTGAGGAAGAAGTGGCGGCTTATAATGGAAAAACAGAAAAGTGGGGATTTAAAGTGCCCACGATGTGAAACAAAAGGGTCTATTAATAGAATCTCTACGGGGATATGGTATTGTAAGAAATGTAATGCAAAGTTTACTGGAGGTGCATATAATACTCAAACCCCTCGTGGTGCGGAATCTTTTAGGATAGCGAAGCGAAAACAGCGAGAACTCGAAACTATTGAAGAATAATGAATAATAATAATTTTTACAAAATTATATCTACTCTTGAACTTCAATTTAAAAATTCTCATTTATGTGATATTTCCTATAACTCTTTTTTGCCAGAATTCAATATTCAAAAGTCAAAAAGATCCACAATTTCTTTACAAAAAGAAGAAAAATCTTTAGTTTTTACGATTGAAAGTAATGATATCACTGCTTTCAGAGCAAGTATCAATGAAATCATAAGTTTTGGAAGAACTATTGATGGAGTATTGAAAATTGTTGAGAAATCATAAAACTGCATGAACTATATTATTCGTAAATTTCATATTTCAAATTACATTTGTTTTCATTAAACCTATTTAGTGATTTTCGTTGACAATAAATTTGGACCAATTAGACGAAGAAACAAAGAAGAAGTTTCAAAATTTAACTCAGTTAGGGCAAGCTTTGGAGCTCCTTACCCAACAGAAGCTACAAATTGATAGTACTATAAGAGAAACAGAATTAGCACTAGAAGAGTTAGAGAAGGCTAGTCCTGATACATTAGTTTATAAGCAGATCGGTGGAATTATGGTTAAAAGGGAAAGAAACAAGCTTTTAGACGAGAAAAAATCTGATAAAGAAACTCTAAATATGCGATCTAACACACTTGCTCAAAAAATTGAAAGAACAAAGAGCACATTTGAGAATATGCAAAAATCTCTTCAAGCAGATCTTCAAAACCAATAATTTATTTTAAAGTTTCATGTTTATTTCTAAAAAAGATGATTTATTAAAATACTTAAAAGGGAAAAATCTTTTAATTACATCTCACGATTTAGTTGATCTTGACGGATTTATCTCTGGTTTGGCTTTGAAATTCTTTTTTGAAAATTTGATCCCAAATCAAAATATAGATTTGATATTCTCAAAGCTATCTAAACATACTAAAAATTATTTAAAAAAATTTTCCGAGAAATTTCCCGATTTTAATTTTTCCTTTCAAATAAATAAAGAATTCTCAAATGTTGATGTTATCATAATAGTTGACTCCAATAATCTAGACCAAATAAAACTATTTAATAAATTAGATTTGGACATTCCTTTTATCTTCATAGATCATCATTTTAATTTACAAAAAAATTATTCAGGTAATGTTTCGTCACTTAATTTGATTTTTGATAACTATTCTTCGACATCAGAGATAGTGTTAGAATTATTTGACGATTACAACATAAAGCTTCCAATACCATACAAATATCTCCTAGTATCAGCAATATTGACCGATTCTGGATTTCTCAAGTATGGAAATACCGGAACTATAAAAAATTTAAATCATATCCTACAGGATCAGTTAGAAATTCAAGATGTAATACCCTTATTAGAAAGAGAAATAGACATCTCAGAGAAAATTGCACGAATTAAGGCGCTTCAAAGAGTTAAATTAATCCGAATTAATGATTGGTTAATCGGAATATCACATCTTAGTAGCTTTAGCGCTTCTGCTGCTTCAACCTTAACAAAAGTGGGTTTTGACATTGGAATTGTCGTATCTGAAGATAAATCTGATTATAGAATCACCACTCGAGCAAAAAAACAAGTTTGCCTAAAAACAGGCTTACATCTCGGGAAAATTATTAATAAAATAAATAATGTAAATGGTGGTGGACATGATGGTGCTGCTACTTTTAATGGTAAGAATGATGTAGAGGAGAGTCTCAATCAATTAATCGATAAAATAAAAGAAACTTTAATTAATTAACTATCCTTATAAAGTAAAAAGAATTATGGATATCCCCTTTCATGAGCTTAATTAAATTTAATAATTTTCATTTTCGATATAAAGGAAACGATGAGTATGCACTAAAAAAAATTAATTTGGAAATAGGATCAAATAGATTTATTTTATTAGCTGGGGAGACGGGATCTGGGAAAACTTCATTAATTAGATGTTTGAATGGGTTAATCCCCCAATTTTATGCTGGTTATTATAAAGGACATGTAGAGATTTCAGGAAAAAACACCATTGAAGCAACAATATCTCAATTATCTAAGGAAGTTGGAATCGTATTCCAAAATCCTGAAAACCAACTAATAGCTATGAATGTAGAACATGAGATAGCTTTCGGTTTGGAAAATTTAGGAATTCCAAGGGAGGATATAAAAGAAAAAATTAAGGAAGTTGTAGAAATAACTGAAATTGAAAGCATAATAGATAAAGCACCTTTTGAGATAAGTGGTGGTGAACAACAACGAGTTGCTATTGCTTCAATTTTAGTATTAGAACCTAGGGTTATCGTTTTGGATGAACCAACAGCACACTTGGACCCATTATTTGCAAGAAAAATTTTAAACCTATTAAAAAAAATTCAAGTCGAAAAGAAGATGACTGTCATAATTAGCGAACACCGAATGGATTTAATTCTCCCAATAGTAGACGATATAATTTTAATGAAAGAAAGTGAGATCATAGCTCATGGTGCTAAGGATAAAGTCATAAATTCTAGCACATTTGAGAATTTAAATATTAATAAACCAAAAATATATTCAATTTTCAACGAATTAAAAAATAGAAACCAATTTCAACACGATATTCCAGTTTCTATTCAAGACGCCATAAGTTCATTAAAAATGATCAAATAACTCAAAATACTCATGAAGGATAAAAATTCGCACCCTTTAATAATGATACACGATGTTGATTATGTGTATTCAAACGGAACAATTGCGTTAAAGCAAGTTTCATTAAATATTAAGAAAGGCGAATTTATTGCAATAATGGGGCAAAATGGAGCGGGAAAAACAACTTTGATTCGTACTTTTAATGGTTTAATCCGACCAACAAAAGGAAGTATTTTTATAGAAGGAGAAAATATTGATTCAAAAACTATTGCTACATTATCAAAAAAAGTTGGAGTTGTCTTCCAAAATCCTATGCATCAACTCTTTTCTAATACATTAGAAGACGAAATTAAATTTTCCTTGAAAAATCTAAATTTAGATAAAGAAGAAATTCAAATAAAAGTCGATCAAACACTAGAGGAGTTTAATCTAGAAAAATATCGAAAGAGATCCCCATTTAACTTATCTGGTGGAGAATCAAAAAAATTAGCTACAGCTTCTATTCTTTGTCGAGACCCTGACATTCTAGTTTTTGATGAACCAACATTAGGACAAGACGCAAAAGAGATTAATTTTCTCCTAGGATTAATAAAAAACCAGTTAAAAAGAGGAAAAACAATAATAATGGTAACACATAACATAGAGTTTACAATAGAATATGTTCCAAGGACAATCTTGATGAGTGGAGGACAAATTATTGCAGATGGTCCAACACAGAGTATTTTTACTAACGAGTTTTTAATATCAAAATCTTCATTAATTATGCCGCAAATATATCTATTCAAAAAAGAACTTCAAAAAATAGGAATTACTATTCCTAAAGAAATTGTTAGAGAAAGCGAAATAATTGATTTTCTGGATAATTATTTGGAAAGCAAATCCACAAGTTAAAGGAGGAGAATTAATAAATGTCTTTAGAGTTTTTGAGCGCGTTCAAATTCCTGAAAAAAGATACTTTTCTCCATAATTTAGATCCAAGAGCTAAATTACTATTAGCGATAACATACACTATTAGCGCTCTATTATTTCAAGAAATAATCCCCTTACTACTAATTTTAATAACCCTACTTCCAGTAATAGTTATAGGAAGATTATTTAAAAAATGGGTGAAAAGCGTCAAAGGAATGTCTTTCCTCTACATTTTCATTATTGTTCTTAATACGCTATTTATTGATGAAAATGGATTATCGTTCGCCATTGCTATGATCTTAAGGATTTCTGTTATGATTTCAGCATTCTCTTTGTTTTTTTTAACTGTAGATCCAAACGATTTAGCTCTTTCCCTAATTACTATGAAAATCCCATACGAATATGCGTTTTCTTTCTCGTTAGCATTTAGGTTTGTTCCAACTATTGCTATAGAAACACAAAATATCATCGATGCTCAACAGAGTCGA
>JAUWDN010000058.1 GCA_030608765.1 Promethearchaeota archaeon | reverse complement strand
TACGACATTTTTGTAAGATTGAACAAATTATTATTTTTAGTTATTATCCTAAAAAAATTTTTAATTTATCTAGATGTTTCTTCAAGTATAAACTAAAAACAGTATTATATCTATGAATGTTTAAGTTAAATATTTATTAGTGGTATTTTCTATTAAAATAATAATTAAAGGGTGTAAATATTATTTCGAGCAAAAAACCGTTTCCCGATTTTATGGAATGGGGTATTATAAATAAGGAAAACTTTGTTGGAAAAACATCATACGATGTTCCTATTAAGAGATGGGATCCATTATCAACAGTAAGCATAAGATCAGAGGATTTTGGTTTTAGAAAAGATCGTAAAAGATACTATGGTCATTTTGCTTACATTTCGCCAATTAGAAGTGCTAGACCAAAAGGATTTAAGACTAACGAAGAGGAAAAGCAATTCTATGATTGCTCAAAGAAAATTGCGTTCAAGCATAAAGATGTTTTTACCTCGATTACAGAAGGGAAGCCAATTTACGATGGCTGGGGAAAACAATTAGGCGACGGTTTTACAATAATTATTACTGAAGACGAGAAAAGGAAAGACAATCCCTTTTTAGAATTACCTCATCAAAGCAAGGGAATCTCAGACGAAGGTAAAGCTTTAACATTAATTAATAGGTATCCTTCGATGGCTCGAATTGTTGATCCTGATATTGAAAAATTAATTTTAGATAAATTACCTTTACATTTGAAACTCTCGAGGGGGATAAATTTAGTAACAATTTCGAGGAAATTTTATCCTTCATTGTGCTTTAATTTAATTCCAGAAGATATCTTAGCGGGTATTTTTTTATCAATGAAAGCTGCAATTCTATATTGTGTTGAAGAAGCTATTGAAAAAGATTTTTATGATATTCCTATTTCACCATTTTTTAACATAGGTCTCAAAGTGGGTGGCTCACAACCCCGCATACATAGCCAGGTTTATATTGATTTGAATATGGACGGTCATGGGGGGCGATTAGAAGGTCATCTTGAAGCATTTAAAGAAATGGGTGATAATTGTCACCTTTGTCAGACATCTCACGGAAATAGCGATCGAATTATCATTAAAACTAAGTTTTGGACATTTTATACCACCGGAAGTCCTGTTAGGAATTATCACATTCGATTTCATCCAAATGAACATTTGCGTAGGTTTTCTCAACTAAAAGTCAATCAAATAAACGACCTTGCTAAAACATTAAAGGTTATCTTCCAAGGTTTGGATGATATTTCAATTGATAAAAATCGAAATATTTTGTTTAACTGTTGTCCTTTTCACTACGATGCAAATTTCCATTTATTTGGAGATATTATTCCTCACGAGATTATAGGAGGTGCTGAAATGGCGGATGATATGAGAGTTGCGCGAAAATTACCTCACATAGCTGCTAGCGAAATTCAGAAGTCAATTGAAAAATATGTTAACGAGATAGAATGGTAATAGATTTATATCTATTATTCACCATATAAATAATGTAAAATTTTTTGAGAGGTTCAATTTGAAAGAATGGTCTGCTATAATACTCGCCGGAGGTAGAGGAAAAAGACTCTTACCTCTAACTTCACTTATCCCTAAACCATTAGTGAAGGTAACAAATAAACCAATGGTAGATTATTCAATATCTCACCTTATTTATGCCGATATCAAGCATATTGTTCTTGCTTTAGCTTATATGGGTAAGGAATTAAAAGAATATATAGAAAAAACATGGACACCCGACAGATTAGGTGATATTGAGTTAGATTGTGTCATTTCAGAAAGCAAGGGTACCGCAGATGCATACAGATTATTAACCGACAGAATTGATTCTGAAAATGTTGTTGTGAGTATGGCAGACATCGTTACGAACCTCCCAATGAGAACTTTTATGGACTTTCACTTAGAGAAAGGTGGAATAAGTACTATTTCTATGAAAACCAGTGAAAGTCATACGAGCCAGTATGGTGTTGTTCTTCTAGATGATAATAGAAAAATATATCTATTTTTAGAAAAACCTGCTCCCATGGAACTATATTTAAGTAGCATGTCTCAAAGAACAGATTTATTTTTACATACAAACATAATAAATACAGGAATCTATTGTTTTAAAAAAGAAATTGATGAAATGTTACAAGAAACTGGTTTAATGGATTTCGGCAGTGAAGTCTTCCCTTACCTCCTCGAAAATTATTATAATTTATATGGATTTGTAAAGAATTATTATTGGCTTGACTGTGGTAACTCCCAAACTTATTTGTGGGCAAATTGGGATTTAATGCGAAAATATGTTTGGCCTATTACTCCGAATGGCGAAGAATACGATGGAGTTTTTGTCATGGGAATTATTAATTCTGGTCAAAATGCAACCATTGAAAAACTTACTTGCTTTGGGGAATTTGTTGAACTCTTTAATCGAGTAAAGATTAAACCACTTACCTCTATTGGAAACCGCGCCAAAATAGGTGAAGATACATTAATAGAAAAAAGCGTTATTTGGGACGATGTAAATATAGGAGCCGGGTGTCACATTGATAGTTCTATAGTATGTAATAACTGCGAAATTGGGGATAATGTCGTATTACATAATGCAATAGTTGCACCAAATAGTAAAATTAGTAGTGATACTCAAATAAGAGATAAAACTCTGGAACTTGGTACAAATATTTAAAAACCTTTTTAGATGGGAGTTTGTTTTAAGCCATAGTCTGTAAATCGTCTAAAAATTTATTGACTTGATATTTTGAAGTTTTCGCTATTTCAGTAATTTTGCGAAAATATACTAATAGTTCTTCTATCTCATTACTTAACCTATCATTAGATTTTGCTATTCTATCAATTATAGCAGTTAACCAAATCCACCTCGTAAAATTATTAAATTCCTCTGCACTATACCATAAAAGGTTATGATATCTGTTAACTTTTAAATATAGTTGTATTTCAGGATCCCCAAAAAAGGATTGAAAGATTGCATAAAAGTTTTTTTCCCTATATTCCATTGAATTAGACCAGTTATGTAGAGAAACTATGAGCTTTATAATAGACCCCACTTCCATTGTTTTCTCTTCCTCGTTAATTGATAATTCTCTCAAAGTATTTTTTATATATTTTGATAGTCGCCACTCATCAAACCAACTACGACTTTGTACCTCGTAATTCTCCTCCGATGTTACCCTTCCTAATTGATGTATAAAGAGCCAAGAAAAAAGTATCCCCCATTCAAATTCAGATTTAGGAAGTAAAAATGTAAAAATTTTCCTTAAATTAGGAGGAAGATCTATCTGCAATAAGCCTTGATGTAATTGCAAAGTTGCCCTTAATTTTGATTGGATTACTTTATCTATTATGACTACATCTTTTTTACTCGAAGAATATTTTTTAACTTCCAACAAAAATGTATTGAGTTTTTTGCTAATGTCTTCTACAATTGATTCCGTTTTCTGTGAATCTAATAGGTTTTTAAAATTATGAGTATTAACTATTTTCTTAAAAGAATCGAGTAATGGTTGATAAATTATTTCATGGAGGGTCTCATTAATACCATGTACTCCTTTTCCCCCTAGAAGATCATACAATTGAGCGTAGTGAAAGAATTCATTATCATTAACTATTTGGAAATCCATAAATAAAAAGCATTGGAATGCATGGAGTTCTAAATATAATCCTTGGTCATGAAAATCTCGATTTCGCCTTATATATTCTAATCCCGTTACATAATCCTTAAAGATACAATATCCTTCATATGGTAATTTTAAACCTTCGGCTAAGGTTTTTTGAGTTTGAAATTTATCATTTTTATGTTTAACAGCAAAACCAACAGAGTTTTTAATAAATCCTTTTATTTCAGCATATTTATTATGGTAAATAATCAAAGCGCGTTCCTTACTAACTCTATTTGAATACGCAAACACATCTTCATTAACTATATTCCCACTCCAAAAATCATATAGCAAAAAATTGTCCGCCTTAGCAAATAAGTAACGTTTCTTCATTATAGGAAATATTAATTTTTCATGGTGTTGAAGTAAGTCCATATTGACTTCCTCGTCCCAATAAGCGCGTCTATATTCCATACCGTATTTTTCGTGAAAACCCTCTATTTGACCATGTCCAAACATAGGTAAACCAGGCATAGTTATCATCATTAAGCAAACTCCAAAATACTTCCCGCCATCTCCAAATTGTTTAATAGCAGTTTCTTCATCAGGGTTGTTCATGAAATTTACAAATCTTTTAAGGATCTCAGGATCAAATTGTAAAGTATTTTTTAAAACTAATCGATACATAGCATTATCTTCATCCCGGAGCATATTCATAAAGGCTGAATTATACACGCGATGCATCCCTAAAGTCCTTACGAAAAAACCTTCAAGTAACCAGAATGCTTCTGCTAGTAATAAAGTATCCGGATTTTCTTTATTGATCCTATCTACAACTTCACGCCAAAACTCTTTTGGCATTACTTTATAAAACTCATCTTTTGAAATACCATGTTCTGCTCTCGATGGAATTGCACCTCCAGTTCCGGGTTCTGGAAACCACAAGCGTTGATAATGCTTTCTTGTTAGAGTCATAGCTGCATCAAAACGAATGATGGGAAACATTTTAGAAACGTGCAATATTGTTTGTATGACGGCTTCCCGAACTTCAGGATTTAAAAAGTCCAATTGAGCCGTGTCATTCCAGGGAAAGCTGGTTCCATCATTTCCGTGATAGATATATTTTGCTTCTCCTGTTCGAAAATCTACGTACTTAAATGTTACGGCTGCGTCTGTTCTTGAAAAATACTTATCTTCTAAATAAATACCTATATTTGGATCACCGGATAAATTTTCTCCTAAAAAAGAATAAGATGGAAACGGGGAATAAGGTAAAGATACATACCAATCAGGATGTTCCATCACCCACTTTGAAACAATTCCCGTATGATTGGGAACCATATCGCAAGCGAGACGAATTCCTCTCTTCATTGCTCTCTCTTTTAAATTTTTATAAGCTTCATATCCACCCAAGTCATAAGCAATAGTATAATCGTATGTTGAATAAGCACTTGCTTCTGCCTCTGGATTTCCGCACCATCTTTTAATAGTTTTAGATGCTTGACTTCTTTCCCATAAACCAATAAGCCACAATCCGGTAAAACCCCATTTTTTTAGTTGATCTAATTCTTCATCGGGTATTTCGTTTAGTGTGGATATGGCTCTCTGATACTTTACAGATAATTGATCCATCCAGACATATATATTTTTAGCAATCATTACAACTTTAGGCATCCAATCCTTATCGAGAGTGTAATTTTCAATCTCAAATGCATCATAATCATAAGCTTCTGACTTTCCTGGGCCTAATCCTCTCAGCATCTCTTCTTCACGTATGATATCAATAGCGATTAAGATTTTGAATAGGTATTTCCCTATTAGTTCCCCCCAATTCTCATGAATATATTCTAATTGTTCGCGTATTGAGTGGGGATACTTAACAGCTGGTTCATTTAACATCTCTATTAGGTTGAGATTATTTGGACCGAATCTATTTCTATCATCGAAAAAAATCGTAATTTCACCAATAATTTCCCTATACGCAGTCCTCTTTTCAAGTGATTCATCGTCAAATAATTCAATAAAAGGAGAATAGGACGGATTACTATTTCCAAGCCATAAATCTATGAATTCGTTTACAAATTGGATGTTATTTCCAATTCCTTGAACTTCTTCTTTTAAAAAGTCTTCTACATTGATGTCTCCTTGATATATTTTTTCAGGAGGAAATTCTTCGATCAAAGAGTAAATAGCCTTATTCAGCCTTAAATCTCCAATTTTTTCTTTTAAATGATCAAAAAGCTCTAGGGTTAGAAATTCATTTTCGGTTTCTTCTCTGTACAAATCTAATAAATATTTTTTTATTTCGTACATTAGTGCCATTCCATTGAATTCTCCTATCCGAACTGCTAATTCAGGATAGTTAATTAAGTCTCTTTTTTGATTTAGTTTTTGTACAAATAATCTAACTAAATGGATATCGCCTCCAAACTCAATATTTCCTCTTTCGGAAAGTTTGAAGTCATTTAATTCATATTTATTTCTTGCATCTCTCGAAATTTTCATAGGGAATTCACTCTATTGTTTAAAATCTTATAATTAATTATGCCCGATTTATTATTAAATGATTGATTTTTTAAACAAAGTTATTATTTTAAAACAAGCTATATTAATTATATTTTACAATTCGAAAACTCCAAATTAAATGGTTTAAATTGTTCCCGCGTATCCAAAATTTAAATGAACTCAATAAAAACGGTCGAATAGTAGGAAGGGCAAATTATGTTTTTACTCCTGAGATCGCAAGCTCAATCGGCTCTATTCATGGAAGTTCATTTAAACTAGACGAAACTGTTGTTATTGGTCGAGATTACCAGAACGATAGTCGCATGTTAAAAAGAGGATATACTTCAGGGCTAATGAGTACCGGAATAAATGTCTTAAATCTTGCAGATTGCACATTTCCGCTATTAGAATTCACTATTAGAAGATTTGGGGCGAGTGGAGGGGCATATTTTTCAGGAGGGCATCTTTATAGTGAAGATGTTGGAGTCAGGTTTGCTGATGCTGGAGGAATCGAATTAGGTCCCTTAGAAATAAAAAAGATCATTGAATCGTATAATACTTATCCAACACAGATTAGACGTGTTGACCCGAGAAGAATAGGACGCATAATAGCAATACCTCAAACTCAAGACGTATACGTTAAATCCTTAGAGCAGTTTGT
>JAUWDN010000035.1 GCA_030608765.1 Promethearchaeota archaeon | reverse complement strand
TGGTAAAAACAAAATCGTTGTTAGCCCAGGATATCGTGTATATTCATACAAATAAATCGAAACTAAAAAACCACTTAACCAGAAAATGGGAATATATACTGCCAAAAATTTAACATTTATTCTACTGATAGCACTACTAGTAGTAAAATCCAAAGCTAGATCTTCTTTTGTAAGACTCTCTACATCAACTGTTTCTTCCTTTTCTTGCTTAATCGTAAAATCTTCTTCAAGTTTTTCTTTAATTTTCTCCTTAGTTTTTTCTTTTTTATATTTTGTAAGAAATTCATTAAGAGAATCGTTTCGCTCTAAGTCTTCAAGTGTCAAATTTAAATAATCTATAATTTCTTTTTTAAAGATTTTTCGTAGGGGGATTCCTCCATAATATTTCCCCCCTTTTAATACGCTGTGTTTCAAACATGTAGCTAAGGGTAATAAAAAAGAATCTTTGCCAATTTCGGACCCTGGACCTATTTGATTCATCGCAGCAAGGGTAACGTTGTCTTTCAGCTTTACTTCAAAGTAAGATATGTTCCCGAAGATACCCTGCACTAAGTGAGATGCTAGCGTAGAGTTTACACCGATATAACAGTTTTCCCCAACATCAATAAATTTATCTGATCCAACAGATTCTTCAATTGTGGACCCTTTTCCAATTTTACCTGCTCCTACAAAGTTAAAGAACCAATTGGAAAGCCATGGGATCATTCCCTTGGTAAATGCATTCTTCCCATATTTTATCATGAAACTTCTCATATGATAATAATTTGCCGTCTTACTTTGAATGTTTCTTGGGATTATACCATTTTTTGAAGGGGATATTTTTTCAGTAATACTCCAACACAATTTTGTTGCTAATCCAATTAATAATAGGTGTATAAGATAACAAACTATTATTAAAAGCGGCATTAAAATCAATGAGAGGAGGGGATACAGCTCTGTGAAAAGCATAACAAAATTGCTGGTGTCTAAAAAGTATTTTCGAAAAACAAAAAAGAAATATGTTATTAAGATAAAACCAGGGATTATCCAAGAGGAATAGTAAATAACAGCAAATATCAATATGTAGATTTTAAATTGTATTTTCACGGGTTCCTTAATAACGGCTTCTTGAGAATCCTCTGATTCATCCAATGATTCTGGTTTTATTTCTTCTACCATTTTGTATCAGTTTCTTAGATAACATTTCCTGATTAAAAATTTAAAAAATGGAAACTTTTAGATGTAGTGTATTTTTTGTAGGTTGATTTTTAGACATTTTTCTCTCAAATTTTAATAAATCACGTGAATAGGAACATATAACGGATTCCATTGTTATAATCTACTCGTCTCATTTCTAATTCTAACAAACTTTCTTTTTTAGCATTCCATGCTATAATTTTAGCTTTATATGAAAATTTTGAATTCAGTTTATGTTAAAAACCTTTTATCTAGCTTATTTTGTGTTTTTTCAAGAGATAATAAATTTTCTTTTAAAAAAATAATTGTTTTCCTAATTAAATTCTTAGAAAATTTTATTTTTTTAACTTCTGCTTCTGGAGATTCGGTTTTTAACCATTTTAATACTGTAGGATAAAGAATAAACTCTTCTATTGATCCAATTTCTGAAAAATCTCTATCTTCAGAGAATACCAATGTTGAAAAAACTAATGAAACTATAGCATCAATCAGCTTCTTGAGCTTTTGAATTAGTAATTTCAAGAGATCTTTACCTTTTTGTGTTAATTTGTAAATTTTTCTGAGTTTACCTGATTCTATATTTTCAGTACATTCGACAAGATTTCTATTCTTTAAAGACTCTAAAAGGGGATACATTGACGAAATTGAGGGATTCCACACTCCTAAAGTATGCTTTGATATTTCTTTACAAATTAAGTAGCCGTGGCTAGGTTTTTTTTCTAAAACTAATAATATAAGTAAAGTGTTATAACCTATTTTCATTCCTTTTTCAAACTTATCAGAGATAGATTTGATATTTTCAATAAAACCATTCGTCTTTTTATTCATTTATATCAATTTAGCAATTAATTATCTTTATATATTTATTATCAATATATTGATTATAAATATATTCTATTAATAAATATATTAATTTTTTTGAAATTAAAAAAAAAGGAGATGAATAAAAATCTGGAAAGATAGAATAAGTGGGGCTGGATTGATCATTATCGGTATTTTATTAGCTATAATTTATACACTTGGTTCAATTATCGATTTTTTATTTAATGTATTCTGGGAAAATCCCGATTGGGATTTATGGGCTCGCCCTTTTGATATTGATGTATTAAATTGGGAATTTTTTGTAGCTATTCCTTTATGGGCTCTAGTTATAATTATATCAATCGTAGCAATATGGATTGGATACAATATGATAGTGACACCAGCACCTATTCCACTCGAAGTGTAGAGCCCATTTAGTGCTTTATTCGAAAAAATGGAAGGGGAGCTTTCCTTCGAAGAAACTAAAGAATTTGAACAATCAGAAAAAGAAGTCTAAATTTTTTTTTTATAGAATATCAAGTAATACATGTAAAAGAATTGAATAAAGTCTGAATTAAAATTTCATGATAGAAAAATAATATGGTTAGAATAAACTCCAAACCTAAACTTTTCACCCCAGAAAATATAACTAAAGGTGTTTCTTTAGGTTTTTATCTTTTAAAGACTAAAATTAAAAAAATTCCATTTGCAGTCAATTATGATTTAACTTGGAATTGCAATTTAAGATGTAATCATTGCTATTTCTATTCTTCAGCAAAAGAATTAGGTAATAATCCTACTAAGCAAAGAAAAGAGTTATCAGATGAACAATGGATTAGAGTATTTAATTATCATAAGAATTTGGGTATCCATAGTGCCGCCCTAACTGGAGGCGAACCTACACTAAGAATGAATTTATTACGTGAAGCTGTTAAAATCTTTCCCACTGTCCAAATTGCTTCGAATGGAATCATACCACTACCACGATTTAATTCGCATAAGCAACCAATCTATTGGGTGAGTCTAGACGGCGGCGAAGAAACTCATAATCTTATGAGAGGCGCTAATATATTTAAAAAGGTCATTGAAAATATTAGAAATGACAAGCGAGTCCTAATTTCTACGACAGTTACAAGCATGAATTTTAAAGAAATTGAAACGGTCGTTAGAATTGCTTACGATTCTGGCATATCGGGACTTTTTTTTTTATGGTATACTGGATATCCTGGAAATCCCCTTTTATTAAAAGGAGATGTTCTAAATAGAGCGGTTAAAAATGTCTTAAAAGTAATGAAAGAATATGGCGATTTTATTTTAATATCAAAAAAAATGTTAGAATTATACATTACAAAAGAATTTGTTCCGCATTGCTTATTTAAATCAAATGATGTTGCATCATATTATCCAAATGGACAAAGGAAATTCTGCGTCATGGGAAATTCTCCTCAATTATGTGAAAATTGTGGTTGTATTGTACCCGTTGCTTCCCATGCTCTATCTAAATTTGATTCAGAAACAATAGATAAGTTAAAAAAATTCCCTTTTTGAGAGTAATGTTAGATAAATTAATTATAATACCAAGTAGAAAAAAAAGTAGGTGTTTAGATGGATCTTTTTAAGTATATAATCGATAAACTCCTTGAAGAATTTCCCGGGGGCGTAGAAGGTCTTATTTCGGTTGCTGTCGTAATTTCTTTAAGCCTTTTAGCGTTATTTTTTAATTCTCATTATATTGCGTTTGAGGGCATGGTTAGTGAGTTAGGAGTAGGTCAAGGGGGAATATTCTTTAACATAGGCCTAATACTTTCTGGCATTATAGCAATTCCATTTTTTATTTCTCTAGGAAGAACACTAAATTGTGAAGATATTAGCGAAAAATTACGGAAAAGAGCGACTAATTTTTCGATCATTGCTTGCATCTAAATGTCATTAATAGGATGTTTTCCAGCAGTACAAGAAAATGGTATAATGTTATACATCCACGGAATTTGTACTTCTATCTGTTGGTTTAGCAGATTCATTTTCATCATACTTTTTGGCATTTTGTTCTTACAAACATCCAAGTTTTCAAAAATACACGCATACTTAAGTTTTATTGTTGCTGGAGTATTTGCCTTAGTATTATTAACATGGTGGGTAATATTTGAGTATATGGTAATAATAGCCATCAGTATATGGGTAGCCGTTATCTCTTTACACACGCTTTACAATGACAATTAAGAGTTTTGATGATAAAATAATACTTCATTGAGGTATAAAAGTTGAAATTTAAAAAATAGTTTTAAGATGGTTGTCTTGAAAATTTATTTTGAATAATTTCTCTATTTCTCTAGATATATTTAGAAAATCAGCATTAACAGAATATAGTAATAATCGCGTATATTATTATGCATCTATTATTTATCTATTGTCTAAAACTATGAATAATCTTATTTCAAGAACAAAAATTTAGTAAATATCTTTTTTAATTGTTTATTGTAGTATAAAGTATATTTTTTTCTATTTTAAATCATTGTTTGACTACTAATCTCACTTCATTGCTGAGATAAGAGAATTATGAAAAATAAATTGAATTAAATTTTAAATTGTAAAAAGTAATTATGTAAATATTCTAGATTTTAGAATATAATAAGAAAAATCATAATTTAGGAGTTATTTATGGAACTTGTTGAATAAACTAAGTTTAAATAAG
This sequence comes from Promethearchaeota archaeon, assembly GCA_030608765.1. The sequence goes on along the minus strand of JAUWDN010000035.1, from coordinate 3,019 downwards.
GAGGTTAAAATAAATGGAAACTTTTAGATGTACGGGCTGTGGAAAAATAATGGAAACTATTCCACAATGTTGTAGTCAAGATATGGTTTTTAATGAAGAAAAAAATCAGCTTGAGTGCAATATGGGTAATAACTGTGGATATTTAAGCTTAGCTGAGTTAAAATGCGATGAGTGTTGTAAAAACCTAAATTAATAATTTTTTTTCTCTATTAATAATATTGATTATTATAAAATAATATCTCGTGAGATAGATTGAAATTGAACTGTCCTAATTGTGGTAAACAAATAATTGATTTAAATATGAAGTTTTGTGAAAGTTGTGGTATTGAATTATCATTAAAGAAAGAAACTAATGATACAAATGAAAGCAATACATTGAAAACACCATCAAGAAAGAAACGCTGTTGTTGATTCAATTCTTCGGATGTAAAAAACTAGATCAATTTTTTTTTCCCTTACCATTTTTACGTTTGAGCCAGATTTCTAATACAACTAATATAACTAATCCTATTCCTGTTATAAGAGCTCCTACAATAAAAGCAGCTTGATATGATATAATTTCCTCAAAACCGCTATTGAGCATATAGTCTATCAACGGACCTGATATGAAAGTACCAGCTAATCCCCAAGAAAGAAAAAAAGTCGTATTATATACTCCAAATAATTTTGCCCTACTTTTTGAAGGTATTAAGTTAGAGGCAATGACGTAAGATGCAGCAAAAATAATGACTTCAGACGTACCCATAAAGAAGCTTCCAACAAATATCAAAATCAAATTATCTGTTAATCCTGTGGTAACTAACGCGAAAATCGCTAACCCCACACCTAATATAAGCGTTCGAGCATGTCCGAACTTTTTGCTTAAAGTACCAGCTAAAAACCCAATAGTTAGCACTGCTACCGAGCGAGTGTTTGCAATAAAACTTAATAATATACTATCTACTGCAAACCCCGTATCTAAAATTAAATATTGGGAATAGATCGTAGCGATTGAATTGCGTCCAAAATTAATAAAGGTCAAAGATATAATGAAAACAACAAAAATAGTTTTAAAATTAAAGTTTTGCGATGTGTTTTCATCATCTTCAACTTCTACTTTCCCTATATGTTTAATTCCTCCTTCTGGTGTGAAAATCATGGGGATAGAAGACATAAACATAACCGTTGCTGCTACAATGAATAGTGGCCCATTACGAAAACCAAACCCGCTATTGTAGAGTATTCCTCCTATAGATATCCCTATTATTCTCCCAAATCCTCCAACACTGGTTAACTGTCCCATAATTTTACTACGATCTTTAGATGGATAAATATCACTAATGAGAGCGCTCCAACTGATATTAGACATTGACCAAAATGCTTCAATACACATTAATCCGATAATAATAACATATCCCGCTAGCAACAAATTCGAAAAAATTGAGTGAACATACCAGACTGAGATTGTTCCAATCCCGGCTAATACTTCACCCAAGATAATCAAAGTTCTCCTCCTTTGAAGTTTGTCGCTTAAAGGACCCCAAACAAAATTTTGAAAAACTACGCTCATTAGCATGGGAAGTGTCGCGTACAATGTTGTTTCAGTCACGGATAGACCCAAGAAATCTCTCATATAAATGGATAAATAGGTGTAAAACATGCCCCGTCTAAACATCGCAAGTAGTTGGAACGAAGAAAGTCCTATAAATGTACTTCTCATTGAGTATTTAGTATTATTGAACGCCATGATTGTAAGTTAGAGATAAATATCGACATCCTTTTTAGGAAATAATTTAACGACGTTCAGTAGTCCTGTTCCTAACTTTAATTTTTCAACTTCCTCAACATATACGGGGTAATAGTTGTTAAGAATCTTAAATACGCTGTTCCATGCCTTTTGTTCTTCAGTTTTGTCTCCTATCTCTTTCCTGAGTTTGGAAAACACTGCTCTAGTTTTCTTGCGTTTTAGTAACTTGATAAAGTTCTTAATAATTTTATTTCTAATTTTTTGGTAAACTTCGGGTCTAAAATTAGCAAGCGCATAACTTAAGTCATCATCTGCAATTGGATAAAAATTGATTCTTTTATCTTCCGATTCGTCTGGGTTCTTAATTAAATCTAATTCTATATCTCCTTCACTGATATTTTCTAATATTGGGTAGAGTTGACCAGGAGTTATTCTTGTTTCCATTTGAATTTGAGAAGCGATTTCTGAAATAGAATAATTAAAATCAGCGTATTTTTCTTGATTTTCAATTCGGTAGGCGTATTCCTTTTTTAGTATGTCTAAAATTTCATTCTTCAATACCGCTGGGATTTCTTTTTTAGTAAAAGAGATTGAAATATCTTTTTGTTTCTGTTCGAACGATAATTCATCATTTTGTTTCTTTGTGTAATCTGTAGTAAGGGAGGATATGAATTGATCTGAAGCTTTATTGTTATCCGTACCAGCATGCAAATCAAGTTTCTTAGGCTTCTTTGAAATCATCGTGGCATAGAGTCTATCTGATAGATATTTTTTCGCTTTTTTCTGAGCGACGGCTTTTTTATCAAATTTTTCAAGAACCGAAGAGAAATCAATAATTTTTTGGATTCTTCCGTTTCGGTCTCTTTTTTCTGATAAACTAATATTCATGTCAATGTTCGCTAAGTCTTCTACTAAAGAGTAGATGTTGCTTTTCGAGAGTCTTGTTGCCCTAATTAATTCGCGATCTAAAATCTCAAGAGGATAACTTTCACCTCTTCGTAAATATTCGCTTCTTATCAGCTTATAAATTATATCCATGCTTTTTTCTTCTTGATTGATCGTTTCTTTTTGTAAACGTATAAACATGGAAGTTTCGTGCGGTTTTAAATAATAAAATAATAATGTGCTCCCAAGGAAAATAATCATTATTATAGAAACAATGTACTTATCTGCCATGAAGAACTGACCTAGCATATTAATACTTTGATTTGGAACTTGAGACAGCCCAAAACGAGTGAGAGTTTGAGCAAGAACACACCCTAATATCAATAATATTAAACCATCTCTTTTAAA
>JAUWDN010000305.1 GCA_030608765.1 Promethearchaeota archaeon | reverse complement strand
AGAGCCTCCAGCTCCACTCCAGTAAAAACTTCGAGGACCTAACAACCAATCATCATTTAACAGACCAAAACCCAAGCCAAATTTGGCAGGAGAAAAAAACATTATTCTATCGCGACCGCTGATTTGTGGTTCAATAGCTTTCTCTACTGTGGACCTGGATAAGATCTTCTTCTTATCATACATACCCCCACAGGCTAATATAGATCCAATATTAGCAATCGATCTCGCGTTTCCGTGCCCATTAGAAGCAGGAATTTCCGCAGAACGCCAAGCTCGACCATTAAAATCAGCGTCATCTAGGTTTGGATTGTAAAAAACTTTTACAGCTTTTTTAAAAATCAACTTGGCTAAAATTATTTGCCATTTAGCAAAAATCTCTTCGGGAAGGATAATCTTCGAAGTCCTAGAATCAATCTTTTCAGGTAATCCAATGTGAAAATCAATATTAAGGGGGATAGCAATCTCATCTCGAAAGAACTCACCTAAACTCTTGCCAGTAACTCTTCGCACTAATTCACCTAATAGATATCCAAAAGTTATCATATGATATCCAATTTTAGTACCTGATTTCCACCATGGTTTCTGTGACGCTAATAAACTTATAATGCGATCCCAATCGTATAAAGCCTCAACAGGAATGTTTTCATCAAATCCCGGCAAACCCGCGCTGTGGCTCATAAGGTGCTTAACGAGTATATTTTCTTTAGTCGCTTGGGCAAACTCAGGCCAATATTTAGCGACGGGAGCGTCTACATCTATTACACCTTTATCAACCAACAAATGTATACACAATGCTGTCATGACCTTTGTCGTTGAAAAAACATTGACAATAGTATCTTTTTCCCACGGTTTTGTTTTAGCTGAATCGGAAAAACCTCCCCAAATATCTACCACTAATTCACCGTTTAACGAAACCGCAAAAGATGCACCTACCTCTACTCCCACCTCAAAATTTTTCTCGAAGGCATGTTTTACTGAAATAAAGCGCTCATCACAATATCCATCAATTTTCATAGTTATATCCCTATCAACTTAAAATTAGAATGAGTAATAAATCTTTATGAATGGTTAAGAAACTTTGTATTAACTAATAGAGAATAAAAAAAAGGTATATTTTAGTTATTACTTATTTTGCTGAATCGTCTTCTTGCATGATACCTAACTTATTTCCTTCGGGATCTTTAAACATGTAAAAAAACCCTACTCCAGGGACCGTTATTTTGGGCGATTCTAGAGTACCTCCGCTTGTTTCAATTTTTTTACTAAAATTGTCTACTGAAGATACTTTAATATAGTTAAAAATCTGATCTTCAGGTTGCTCCCGCTTTTGTAATCCGCCATCTATCCCCTCTTCGTTTTCCTCTCCGGCATCAATCGTCCAATATTCCATCGGACCTTCCCATTTTTCAATTTTCCAATTAAACACATCTTCATAAAACTTTTTTGCTCTTAAAGGATCATCAGCATTAATTTCAAAATGAACAACTTTCACTTTTACCACCTTAAATTAGTTTAAAGAAATAATATCCTAACTTAGTTTAAATATTCTTCTGTAATAATTTAAAAAATTTGTATAAAAAAAAATAAAAAAATGGAAGTTCTTAAATTCTAAGGTAGAAAGTCGTCAAATGCCCAATAATGCTCTTCTTCTTGTTGAATAATATCTTCAAAAAGCTTTTTCGTTTTTATGTCTCCTAGGCGAGTTGCTTCTTCTATAACTTTTCTATATAAAACGATCGCGTAGTTTTCCGCCTCTCGATCAAGTTTTATAAAGTCATCAACTGAATTTCCAATTTCAGGTAATGGGTTAACGGTAGCTATAGATTCTCTGTCTATTTCATAGATTCGTTCTGCTATTTTTTCCATGTGGTCCATTTCTTGAAGGAATACTTCTTTAAGAACTCCTGATACGACGCTAGCTTTGTTTTTACCCGTAACTACTTCTAAAGCGTTCTTCTTACGCCTCATTCGTTCTAATCCCTCAGCTTTTTCGTGTTGTGTTGTATATTGAACAACAGCAGAAATTTCACTAGCGAGAGCCTTATTGAGGAGAGCAATATATTCTTCACCGAATATGGACCTCCATTCAGAATCAGGAGTTGCTCCTAAATCGGGTTCATTTTCCATCTCTGAATAATCTTGAAATTTTAACAAGTGTTCTTCTTCGTCGCTATAAATCTTCGCAAATAATACCCATGTTTCTCGATCTCCTAGGTTTTTAGCAGTTTCAATTATCTGGCGATATAAGTCTATTGCCTCTTCTTCTGCTTTTAAATCTAATTCAGCAAATTCTCTCATAGAATTACCAATCACAACTTTATCAGGCTTAGTAGTTGCTTCTCCGCCCAAGATATAAATCCTTTCCATTATTTGTGCTAGATGTTTCATTTCTGTTACTGCCAGTTCTTTCAGTAGTGCTCCAAACTCATCGTACGTCGTACTTTCCAATAAATAGTTTTCTTTGATCACTTTCCGCTTTAATTTTTCCATTTTCGTGTGTTGTAGCATATATTGTGCCGAAACCTGAATTTCACGGGCAACAGCTTGGTTTAATAGTG
>JAUWDN010000252.1 GCA_030608765.1 Promethearchaeota archaeon | reverse complement strand
TTTCACTCCATCGCTAATAGATTTCTTCGTCAATATGCGAAATCCTTAGGGTTTAAACCAAACTATGTCATAATTGATGAAACTGATGCGAATCTCCTAATGAAGATAACATATAACTTCACAGAAATTCAAACCGACGATAATTCTTTTCCATCTCCTAAAACCGCAAAAAATATTTTGTCCTATTCAATAAATTGTAATAAGACTATCAGCGAAACTATAAAATGGAAATATAAACAATATGACGATATAAGAATTATCTCAAAGCTAAAGGAAATATTTAAGATTTATAAAAATAAAAAAGCAAAGGACAATCTAGTTGATTTCGATGATTTATTAGTATTTTGGAATAAACTATTAGATGAAAGATTTATGGCACAGAGAATAGCTTCAACATTTAAGTACATTCTAGTTGATGAATATCAAGATACAAACTACATACAAGATGAAATTATTCGGAAATTATCAAAATATACTCCAGATAGTAATATCCTCGCTGTAGGAGATGATGCTCAATCTATCTATGGGTTTAGAGGTGCTAACTTTCAAAATATTATGAAATTTTCTAAGCGATTTGAAAATTGTCGCATTTATAAATTAACCCAAAATTATCGTAGCGTACCAGAAATTCTAGATTTAGCTAATGACTCAATTAAACATAACAAATCTCAATTTAAGAAAGAAATGGAGACTATGCGACAGAAAGGTGTGAAACCCGTTCACATTATATCGGAAAATGACGAAAACCAAGCGATATACATAGTAAATAAGCTAAGTGAATTGCAGAGAGACGGATATAAATTAAATGATATCGCTATTTTATATCGTGCGGGTTTTCATTCTTTAAGAATAGAATTAGAACTGCAGAATCGAAACATACCTTATGTTGTTCACTCCGGAGTATCATTTTTTGAACGAGCTCATGTTAAAGATTTACTAGCACATCTTAGAATTGTTCAAAATCCAAAAGATGAAATATCGTGGTCAAGAATTTTTTCACAATTTCATGGAATAGGAAGAAAAACGTCTTCAAAAATTTACAAAATTTTATCTGACATGAGTAATCCATTAGACAACATAATCTCAAATAGTATTTTTCGTAATAAATTAAATAGTTTAAAAATTCCAAAAGTTATACGGCAAGAAATCGTTATATATTTAACAGAATTTCTTAAATCTGTCAAAAATGATCAACCTAAAGAAGTAATTATCAAACTAATTAATCAATTAGCCAAATTTTTAAAACCTAAATATTCCAACTGGCAAGATCGTATAGAAGATCTAAAACAAATAGGTATATACTTCCAAAATTATGATACAATCCGGAGTTTTTTGGATATTTTGACACTAAACAAATCAACTATTAACTTAAAATCAGTAGGCTTATCAAATACGAATAGCTCACCGCTAACCCTCTCTACAATTCATAGAGCAAAAGGCTTAGAATGGAATATTGTTTTCATTCCAATGTTATCTGAAAATTTATTCCCTTCGAATAAAGTAAAAAATAATGTTGAAGCTTTTGAAGAAGAACGGAGAGTTTTTTATGTAGGAATCACCAGAGCGAAAGAGAGATTATTTTTAATATCTCCTAAAAGAATTAAAAACTTTAAAGGTCATAAAGACTTAAACTTGTCACAGTTTATTAGTGAATTAAACCCTAAACTCTATAAGAAAAGTAGTTACACTGATTATAATAATTTTCCTATGGAAATAAAAGATTTAGGTTTAACAAAAAGAAAATTAAAAAGAAATAAAGAATTGCCTTTATTTACCACTGCAGATTCCCTATTAAAGGATTAAATATAATATTCCGATAAATTCTAATTTGGAAACTATATCATGAAGGCTACTGTATTCATTGGTGTGAAAAAAATCATCTACAGAGAGGATTATCCAAAACCATCTCCGGGTCCAGATGATGTCATAGTAAAAACGCACTATTGCGGAATTTGTGGAAGTGATATAACAAATTTTAAATTGAAAATGTATCAAGTGCCCTTAATTATGGGGCATGAATTTACAGGAGAAGTTTTGGAAATCGGTTCTAATATTACTGATATAAAACTCGGAGATAAAGTTTGTGGTATAAATGTTGCGTTAGATATCGATCAAGGACAACTAGACGGTATGGGAATTTTTAAAGATGGAGGATTTGCCGAATTTGTGAAAGTTCCAAGAAAATACTTATTTCGAATACCGAAATCTGTTTCAACCAAAGAAGCAGTAATGATAGAGTCATTCGCTAATGCTTGTAGGGCCGTAAAATTATCCAATATTACTGAAAATCAAAATATAATTATAATAGGAGCGGGAAATATTGGGTTATGTTTTTTAAGTTATTTATTGATAGAAAAAAAACCTAATTATATCATCGTAATTGAGCCACAAGCATTTTTAAGAGAAAAAGCAAAAGAATTTGGGGCAACAGAATCTTTTCCCCCAAACCCATCTAAAATTAAAAGATTTTTAAAAAGAAACGGAAAACCAACTTACATTTTTGATTGTGCTGGAAATCAAAGGTCAATCTTAATGGCAATAGATTTAATAAAGAAAGGAGGATCTGTTATTCTCGAGGGGGTTTTTAAGGGTAAAGTCTCATTTCCTATGTTTTTATTAAATGCCAAGGAAGTTTGTATTAAGGGTATTTTAGGCCACGATCGTGAGGATATTCTTTGTGCCGTCGATTTTTTTTCTCAGGATAAAATAAATGCAAATCAGTTTATATCTCAAATTATACCTATTAAAGATATCCAAAACGCATTTGAAAAATATCTTGATCCTGGAGAAAGAGAATTTATAAAACTCATTATTGAATTATAGGGTTTAGAATATAATTTGAGTAATTTTTCTTATAATTTAGATGTAACAATCGCGTCAGCTATTTGATGAAATGCTTCCTCAACATTTTGGCCATTTTTGGCAGATGTAGAAATAGTTGCTTTTACATTGATATCTTGAGCTAATTTTTCAATATCACTATTAGATACAATGGGTTCCAGATCTACCTTATTTACAACCAAAATTTTAGGAATATCTCCACAAAATTTTTTGAGATCTGGATTCCAAAACTCTTTTAATTGCTCAAATGTATTTCCTCTAGTAAGATCTCCGACAATTAGAGCACCATGAGCACCTCTATAATATAAGTGTCTCATTTTTACCCATTTTTCTTGGCCAGCAATATCCCAAATTTGAATTGTGACATCGATATCTGAGTTTAAGATTAAATCCTTAACAAACAAGTTCGCACCTATCGAAACTCGATAATCACTAGTAAAGCGATCAGATACAAATTTTTTTACTAAAGAAGTCTTGCCTACTCCTGCT
>JAUWDN010000146.1 GCA_030608765.1 Promethearchaeota archaeon | reverse complement strand
CCTGCTGATTCTAGATCAAAAGTTCTAGATGAGTTAAAGCAATTATTTGAAAAGAAGCGAAAATTAAACCTTTAATTTATTCTTTATCTGATTTATAGTTGATTGATTGCTATATATTCAGAATGAATATCACTTCTCATTTTGAAGCACTAATAAATTCTATAATCCTCTTATGAATTGCAAGAAGTATAATTACGATTAATATTGCTATTACTATGAATAAGTAGAATATATTTTCTATAAGTAAGGGATTAATTATCTGATAATAAATTGGAACATCAATAACATGCTCAATGAAATTAATTACTCTCATCAATACAGGAGCTAAAATTGTTATAGCTATTACATATCCAATAATACCAATGAAAAAACCAAAAATTACATCGCTAGGGTAGTGTACCCCTAATTGAATTCTAGAAAACGAAACTACAATGGCAAAAATTAAAACTATAATCAATATTCCTATTGAGTTTAATAAAAAAGCTAATAACAATCCTTGAGAAGCGACATTGTAGGCGTGCCAAGAAGGAAAGCTCCTAGATGTAGGCTTTCGCTCGAGAACCCTTATGCCTTTTAAAGTTTCAAAAGGTCTGTCTCGATTAAAATACTTTTTGATTGGGACAATTATAACAACTCCAAACAAAAATATTGAGGATATATATGAGAACAATATTGGATCGTAAATTATGAAGAGGTAAAAAACCATTAAAAACATCCATATCGTCTCTCTACCAAGAAATGATAAAACCTTTAATAGTATTGTAAACGCTTTTCCGCCAATTCCATTGAATTTTAAAATTATTTTTTGGTCCCAATTATTTAATTTGTTAAAGAAGTTTGTAGAATCCATGCTTTCTATGCCTCTTAATCAATCAATCCTAAAAATTCATAAGCTTGTTTAACTTTTGGAATAGTTTCTTGGAAAAATTCAAGTGAATGCGAATCAGAACCAACGAAGAATTTAGCCCTTTCTGATTTTAGTTGCTCTGCAACTTCCTTCGCAGGAAACGGGCGATTGATAGGAAATCTGGTGCCAGATAAATTATATTCAATGCGAATCTTGTTCTTGATACATAACCGCCCCAAGTTTAGAACTCGGTCTTCAGATATATTACAATCATCTAAAGGTATTATATCATTTTCATTAATGTAACGAAAGATTGTATCTAAATGGCATACATTTTTAAAGGTTTTTGATTCTATCATCATTTTATAAATTTCAAAATAGTCGTTTATAACTTGTTTCATTTGTACCTTTTCTAACAATTGTACTAATTTTTCTCTAGTAGTTATTGGGTAGCTATAAATCCATTCATGAACTGTACCGCCTATAAAATCCAATTCTTTTCCATAGTCATCCATAAATTCCATTAATTCAATTTCCCTGTCTTGATAATATTCAACTTCAAGTCCACCAAGAATATTGTTATAATTCTCTTTTAATTGGTCAATATCTTCTAAATAATTATCTATTTTTCCATTATAAAACGGATTTGTTTTATCTCTCTCGATACTATAAAGCTCATAATGCTCAAGAAAACAAATGTTTATTTCATTATCTTCAGCAATTTTAATATAATCTTCAAAGACAGGACCATTTTCTTGTATATCTGAGCTCCATTTCGTATGGACGTGATAATCAGTATACTTAAACTTCATGAGAATGTAGTTTATATAATGAAAAGGAATAGTTAAAAATTTTGATTATTTATTCCATTGAATTTTCCTTGTCGAAAAATACTTCGTAAAATAGTTCTTTTTCTCCCGCTTCTGGAGGTTTAATTTTTGTATAACCGCCTTTTCTGATGATTTGGACTGTACTTTTATTTTGAATATGTATGGTACCATAAAATCCCTTAATGCCTTTTTCCTTTGCTATAATAATTAAATGTTGATATAGAAAAGATCCCATACCTTTTCCGCGATAATCTTCCCTAACTAAAAAACTATATTCCGCCATATTTAGTTGAGGATTAAAGTAATAAGTGGCGTTCCCGATCATTTCTTCTCTCCCTATTTCACCAAGAAAAGCTCCAATTGAGAATACATTGTTATAGTCTATATTTACTTCATTTTGTGTCTTAGAATGGGTAAACTCTTTTCTTACTTCGAAAAATCTTAAGTATCTGTCTGTTTCATTCAAAGAATAATACAAATCTTTTAATAACGGTTCGTCAGTAGGTTTAACCGGCCGAATTTGAATCTTCTCTCCTCCTCGTAGAGTAGAAATGGTCTCATACTCCGAAGGATATCTACAAATTCTTCCTTCCTCATCGCAAGGTAAAATTTGATCTGAGTAAATATATTTCAGTTTTTTCGCCTCATCCAATAACCACTGTCGAAAATCGGGATGAGCAATGCAGATTAGTTCGAGTACTCGTTCTCTAATTGATTTTCCATGAAGATACGCTACACCCCATTCCGTTATTACGTAGTGTGCATCTCCTCGAGACAACATTACCCCCGCACCTTCATCCAAATGAGGTAAAATTCGAGACTTTTTTCCATCGCGAGATGTTGAAGGCATAATTATAATTGGTTTCCCTCCTTTTGAAAATGCAGCCCCTCTCATGAAATCTATTGTCTCTCCAATTCCAGAATAAAAACCGTAACCCTCTGTTGCTGCATTAACTTGCCCAGTTAGATCTATTTGTCGAGCGGAATTAATCGAGACCATTTTCTTGTTCATTCCAATATATCTTGGATTACATACATAATCTGAAGGATAAAATTCAATATAGGGGTTATTATTTACGAAGTCATACAACTTTTTGGTTCCTAAAGCAAAACTCGTGATAATTTTTTCGGGATGGAAATTTTTTTTTCGACTAGTTAATACTCCTTCTTCGATTAACGGAATAATATTGTCCGTAATATAATAAGAATGCATTCCTAAGTCTTTTTTATCCCCTAAAAATTTCAATATAGCATTTGGTAAATCGCCAAATCCTATATGAATAGTTGATTTATTCTCTATAATATTAGCTAAATTTCTTCCTATTCGTTCGGCAACTTCGTCAGGTTCATCGAAATGAAATTCTAACAAAGGTACGTCGTTAACAACAAAATGATCGATTTCTTTCATGTGAATAAAACTATTACCTAATGTTCTTGGCATTTGAGGATTCATTTCAACAATGTTTAAAAAAGCTGATTGGGCTAATGGTTTTGCTATGTCCACATTAGTGCCAAGAGAACAAAACCCATAAGAATCGGGGGGTGTAGCTTGTATAAGAGCAACATCAATATGTTTTCTACCCGTTAAAAATAGTTGAGGTATTTCACTCGCGTAAATCGGAGTATAATCTGCTTGTCCTTTATTGATTTCCTCGCGAAGAGTATTTCCAATGAATAACGCATTATGTCTAAAGAGATCTTCAATTTTATCTTTGAAATATTTCTCTGGACCAATAGTTAAGAAATGAAGTATTTCAGTATCTATTAACTTCTCAGACTGCTTTATCAATTCTGAAGTGAGTAATTGTGGTCTCGAGCATCCAGAACCTATAAAAACTCTATTCCCTGGAATAATTTTTTTTATCGCTGAGGAAGCAGTAATCTCCTTATCCTTCCACTTTTTCCGCCATTCTCCATTTGATGAGTCCATATCCTACACTTTGAGGCTCTAATTTTATTTTGTTTAAAATATTTTCTTTATTATCAAAAATAGTTAGGTCCTATATCTTTAATATTTTTACCTTAAAAATTTCCAATATTTGAAATTTCAGAATATTATAAACTTTCTAAATGAATTTAATCTCAATAAATCATAAACAAACTTAAAATAGGGATTTTGAAAAATACCTACTTATCCCTTTTTTTAATAAATTAAAGATAAAATGTTTAAATTGAATTCGAAATATTTACTCCATGACTTAATACAACCATTTAAATCCAAAAAATTTAAATGTGATGAGAAAGAAAAGAAATCTTTAAAGATTTTTAAGGATTTAATAAACCAAGAAATTTAATTATACAAATGAAGTAGAAATTCAAATTAGTGAAATGTAATGTCAAAAGAAGATAACAAAATGAAAAGTGTTCTAACTGAAAATCGAATATTTGACCCAGTAGACATCAGTCCTGAATATGCTAAGACTGGAATGTCAATGGACGAATATAAAAAACTGTACAAACAATCCATCGAAGATATGGAAGGTTTCTGGGGAGAACAAGCAAAATCGCTTGATTGGTTCAAACCTTACGATAAAGTGTGGGAAAAAACCGATCTCTTTCCGGGAAAATGGTTTGTGGGCGGAAAACTCAATGTTTCTTACAATTGTATAGATAGACACGTGAAAGCTGGAAATGGAGATCGCGTTGCAATCATATGGGAAGCAGACGAGCCCGGTCAAGTGAGAAAATTTACTTACAACGAACTTTTAAAAGAAGTAAATAAAGTCGCTAATGCAATGCGAAGTAAAGGACTTAAGAAGGGTGATAGAGTCACAATATGGTTGCCGATGATTCCTGAGTTAGCTATTATTATGCTGGCTTGCACTCGAATTGGTGTCATTCACTCCATCGTCTTCGGTGGTTTCTCAAAAGAAGCTGTCAAAGATAGAATTGAAGATTCTGATTCGCGCTTATTGTTTACAAGCGATGAAACCTTAAGGGCTGGTAAAACTTATCCTAAAATGGCTGATGTCGTTAAAATAATGGATAAAGTACCAACAATTGAACATGTTATTGTC
>JAUWDN010000151.1 GCA_030608765.1 Promethearchaeota archaeon | reverse complement strand
GAAAGATTTTTGAAAAGTTAAATTTAAAACAAATAAATTTTTGTGAATGGGTGGAGAAATCTTATGGATTTAAAGCAAACAGTATCTATAAAGCTATTCAAAAAATAAAAGCATATAAAAATATTGTTGCTCCAAAAGAATTAATAACTAGATATTTCACTGAAGATGTTCCAACTGGACTTGTACCTATGGCGTCATTAGGAGAATTCTTAGAAATTTCTACACCAATAATTGATTCTATCATAAATTTATCTTCGATTTTATGTGGAATTGATTTTAAAAAAGAGGGAAGAAATATTATAAACTTAAAATTAGCTAACTATATAACGAAACAACTGACAGGAGAAGACATGATTGAAATTAAAAAAAGATCAAAAGCACAAATCACTACTTAAATTTGTTTTACTTTATGATGAAATTATTAAACTTTAATTTCTTCCAAATTTAGGAGTAATCTCTAAAATCTTTATTTTTTAATTATTTAAAACATTTCCATAAAAGCACCGAGCCTCGTCTTCATTTGATCGATGCTCTCCCCAATTTTATTAAAAGTAATTGCTGTTGTTGGTATTTCAAGCTCGCGTCTTACTTTCTCTCTGAGCATAGTATAGCAATTTGAAATGGAATGGCATCCAAATAATTGAAAAAAAACCATTCCATCAACATTTAAATCCTTTGCCACCCTCATGTAGGAGTCAGTTAACTTATCGTTATCACAACCTATCCCCGTTTCCGTAGCGTTCATGAGGAAGCGGGCGTATTCTTCAGCGGGGTTTGTATGATTTGATGTTGGGATTTCCTCTAATAATTGTAACAATTCCCAATCAGCATATAGCGCTCTTCCACCAAATTCATAAATTATTTCATGACTTTTTGGCTCCCAGCCTCCGAACATTGGAGTTACGAAGATCCTGGGCATTTTTGACACATCCATTCCAATTCCCTTTCTGATTCTTTCTCTCATTTCTTTTTCGAGCGAAACGATGTTGTCTCTATATCGAGTTGCATTAGAATTATAATCCTGAAATGTAATACTTAAAAGTGCCATAATTTCACTAAATGTTGCGGGATTACACGGATAAAAATCGGAAGCACTAATATCATAAATTATGTTTTTGTACGATCTTTTTACTTGGTTACCAATTTTGAAATGATCTCTTAACTGATTATCGGTAATTGTATTACCTGTTAAATCCTCAAAATCCTTAATCGCGTTTGAAATGTTATCCGTTAGCAACTCTATGGCATTTCCAATATTTCTAGGTGGAATATCGACCCAGATTTGTTTAGGTCCTTGGTTAATTGCTTTCAATGACTCTAAATATTTATTATAGGCACTACAACGAATAGTAACGTTAAGACAAGCATCTACATTGCTCCCTTTGGAGTAATGCATACCCACTAAACTTTTTAATCCATAACAAAAATCGCTTGAAATTCCTTTCTCAATTCCAATATCATACATTTCATTATATTTTTTATTTATAACATCAATTACATCTTCAATAATATCGTCTACAATTTTACTTACTTCTTTAATTCCAAGGTTTCTAATAAAACCTAGAAAGTTGGATACCGTATTCCAACCAAAAATACTTGAAGCGGAACCTAAATACGTGAGATATTGACTTATCTCAAATTCATGCATTCTTATTGGAAAAACAGGGATTGTATCTGCCGCAAAAGCCAAATCCGAAAACGGTAAGGTAACGGCGACTAATTTCTCTTTTTCTCGAAATTTTTTCCTTTTTAAATAATTACGGCCTGCTAACAAGTTGTAAGCAATACGTAGTACACTACTGAACTGTATTAATTCGTCTGCAACTAAACTCATTTCATCATCTCCAAATACGCTTCTATTCTTGTAGAAAGTTGGCCTCTATTTGCTCGAGAATAATCTCTCTCTAAATTTAGAACTTGAATTCCTTTTTCTTGTAAGCTATCTTTTAAGAAAGAGGACATTAAGGATATGTGATCGCAAAATTTTATGATATGGTTGATTACACCAAGTTTTTTACCATTTTTTTTTTTATAATTGCGATAATATTTTTCTATTAGCGACACTTTAAGTTCGAGGAAATTAGGTACTGAATGGTCTCCATATATGTTATTTTTAAACCTCAGAACTAGTAAATCTAATGGGTTTTTTTCGGATGTTAAAATATTTTCGTCTATAGTTTGCGAATAATAATGATTCCCAATCCAAGTATCGAAGAAAATTATATTCCCTCCTCCTTCCTCAATTAAATCAACCATATTATCGTTGATAAAGATCGAGCAACCAGTAAGTAAAACATCTTTAGATGCCTCTGATATAGAGGTTGGATTATCCTTGACATTTTGAATACTATTTTCTAAATCAGGTAAGAATTCTGGACCGTAAAGCATAGCTTTCTGTATAATTTTTAATTTTTCCGATCCTAAAATCTCTAACTCATTAACTTCAAGTAAAACTTTTTTAAATTGGTTATACTTGTTTATACTCTCAAGTAATTTCTCGTCAGCTATCTTATTTCCTATAATATCTTCAAGTTTACTCTTTAAGTCTATTAATTCTAATTTAAAGTATTTCAAACTGTTTTCGTTCTTCGTATAGGGAACATAAAAATTTAAGCGAGAGATATTAAAATATTTGGAAATAACTTCTGAAACGCACACATCCGAAACACAATGATTAGAAACGATAAAGTAATCAACTAATTCTAAAAATCTAAAGGCATCTGGTTTTGTTGAAAACAATCCGATACAGGATTGAGCAAACGCACAAGTTGATGGGGGTAAATAATCGTGACTCGCATCCATTAAATCGTCATTCCCTCCGAACATCATTCTTAAAGGAAAGAAACCAGCAGCATCAAGTAGTTCTTCAGGAATATTATCATGAGCTAAGTAGGCTACAATTTTAATACCTTGCTGTTTTTTTTCCCTAAGAAATAAAGAGAAATCAGATAATAAACTCGAATCGTCCATAATTTAATATTTAGCAGTTTGAATGTATTTATCAGAAAAAGGTTAATTCTTTATAAAAGTTTACCGACTTAAAATATAGATAAAAATATTAAATTAACAATTTTTTTTAATTAGAATTATTTTCTTGAGCGATTAAAGCGGCGCCAATAGCCCCCGTTAATTGAGGAAATTTGGGTGTTTCAACTTCATAGCCAAGTTCGTCTTCTAAATATTTTTTTACGGCAGGATTTTTGGCGACTCCGCCGCAGAATACTAATTTTGGACCAACTCCGATGCGTTTTGCCATTCCAGCAACTCTTCTCGCAATTGATCTGTGAATCCCGCTTGCAATCTCTTCTTTAGAAGCCCCTCGTGCGAATAGACTAATTACTTCACTTTCTGCGAACACGGTACAAGTGGAACTTATTGAAGCAGATTTGTTGGATCTTAAAGCTAAATCTCCAAATTGATCAATAGGCACCTCTAAAGCATGAGCCATAACTTCTAAAAAACGACCTGTTCCAGCAGCGCATTTATCGTTCATTTGAAAGTCGACAACATTTCCCGTTTTCTTAGATATTACAATAGCCTTACTATCCTGACCACCAATATCGATAACTGAATGGACATCTGGAAAAAAGTATTGCGTTCCTTTTGCATGGGCAGTAATTTCAGTTACGCGATCATTTGCTATATCTATCGTGTTTCGGCCATATCCGGTGCTCATAACAAATACATCCGATTTTTTCAAATTATTTTTATCCAATATGTCATCAAATAGATTATGTCCAATTTTTTTAAAATCGTAAGTAGAGCGTTCTGTGCGGTGATCTACCATCTTCCCCTCGTTGAGTAAAACGATTTTAGTGGCAAGAGAGCCTATATCAATCCCTATAAAAGTTTTCAATTTAAATCATTTAAAATTATTAGTTTTTGTAGAAGAATTGTGTTAAAAATTTTAATTTTTCGATATTATCAAATTTTAGCTTAGCGTAATAATATAATAGATATAACCATAGTTATCCCAAAAGCGGCTAACATTTGAAGGATGTTTTTTAATATCGACTCTTGTGAAATAAAACCTATAAAACTACCGAGTAGAACAATACAAACAAAGATTATTAAAAATGAAGAGATAAATGTGTCAATGCCTGCTTTTTTTGTTAAAAAGAAAGGGATAAGTGGAAGTACCCCTCCTAAAAAAGGAGCACCACCATTTACAAGTGAGACAATTATAGATGCGAGTCTTTCTGCTTTCTCTTGTATAGTTTTTTCTTTTTTCTTCTTAATTCTTGGTGTTTTTATCCCGTTTTTTTTTTTCTCATTTTTACGATTTAGATTTATTGTTATCATTGCTTTCTCGATTTCTTTATTTTCTGATTTAGTTTCCTCCTCATTTTTTTGTTCCTCCTCTACGAGTACCATTGCTTTGTCTAACTCTAATTTCAACTTTCTTTGCTCTGCTTTTTCTGAAATATATGACCCACTCAAACCAGACACTAACATTGAAATAGAAGTAGCAAAACCTGTTAATAGAACAAGATAACTATCTACAGTATGTTGACTTCCTCTTAATGCTGAGATAAAAAATCCAAGAATAATTCCTAAAA
>JAUWDN010000291.1 GCA_030608765.1 Promethearchaeota archaeon | reverse complement strand
ACTGCTATCCCCTCTGATTAGTTTCTAAGCACAATATGATAAGACTTTAAAATAAATCGAAAAAATATTTAAGTTTTGGGCAATTTTAAAGATTAATTTTCTAATATTTAATCAACTGAGCACAAAATGAGCCATCGAATTACGGGACCAAGTAATTACTACAATCGAAAATTGATTCGCGAATTGTGGAAGACTAAAAGAAGAATTTGGAGAAAGGTTTCAAAAAAGCTTTCAGGAGCCAGAAGGGATCGAGTAGAAGCGAATCTCTATAGAATAAATAAAAAAACCAAAGAGAACGATGTAATAGTTGTCCCAGGTAAAGTCTTAGGTGTTGGTGATATTGACCATAAAATAACTATCGCTTGTTTAGATTGTTCGAAAGCTGCTCGAAAAAAAATCGAAACTTCAGGCAGCAAATTATTATCGATAGAAGATTTGCTTGAGCAAAACCCCGAAGGGAAAAATGTAAAAGTATTTTATTAATAGTTGGAAACGAGAGAGATTTAAATGCAAAAATACCTTTTAATGGACGCGAAGAACCAGATTTTAGGTAGGTTCTGTAGCCAAGTAGCTAAAAAAGCGTTGTTAGGTGAAAAAATCGTCATTATAAATGCCAAGGACGCCATAATTAGTGGCACTAAGCGTAATATTCACGAAAAATATTTAGAGAAATTAAATATTAGTACGGCAACAAATCCAAGGCGCGGACCTTTCTGGCCCAGACGACCTGATACATTTATGAGAAATGTAATAAAGAAGATGCTCCCAACAAAAAAAATTAGAGGTAAGGATGCTCTTAAAAGAGTACATGTTTACATCGGAGCAATTCCCGGGCGATTTCAGAAGAGGTATCAAACATTAGTACCAACAGAAATACCTAATTCAGACAAAAAAAGACTTTCATATTATAACAAATATATTACTCTAGAAAATCTTTGTTTAAGAATTGGCTGGAACAAATTAGAAATTGAGGTTTAATAAGTATGTCAGAAAGAACCAAAATAATTCAATCTTCAGGTAAAAGAAAAACCGCAATCGCTCGAGCTGTTTTAAGATATCCTGCTAAAGGACAAATTATAATTAATAATGTCCCATTGGAAAAGTACGAACCGGATATAGCTAGAATGCGCATTCAAGAAGTGTTAGAAGTAATCGATCATCCTAAGATAGAGAAGTGCAACATTAAGGTTACCGTAAAAGGTGGTGGAAGCATGGGGCAAACTGACGCTGTACGAATAGCTATTGCGAAATCTTTAAATAAGTTTATTGGCACAAAAACTATAGAAAAAACTTTCAGAGAATACGACGAATCGTTGCTTTCGGGGGATTCAAGGAGAACGGAGCCCAAACACTTTGGTGGAAAAAAAGCTCGAGCAAGAAGGCAGAAATCATTTCGATAATTTAATAGAATTATTATCTATTCTAATAATTCAATCTTTGCTCCTAATTTTTTGATATCCTCAATAAAATCTGGATAAGAATCTTTGACAATTTCTATATCTAATATTTGCGAAGGAGTTTCAGCAAATAAAGACGCAACTGTAAACGCCATAGCAACTCTATGATCGTGTTCATGGTTTATGTCAACACCTTCTAATTGATCGCAGTGATAAATTGTAAGTTTTTCTTCTTCTTCTTTTACTTTAACACCCATTTTACTTAATTCTCGAGCAACAATAGAGATTCTATCACTTTCTTTTCCTCTGATATTTGAAGCGTTATATAGTTCTGTCTTGCCGTTAGCAAATGCTCCAACAACGGATAATATTGGGAACAAGTCTGGCGTATCTTTGATATCAATGGCAATACCCGTTAATGGGTACTTACTTAAATTACCGTTTACGGAAATACTGTTTTTATCTCTAAATACTTCAATTTTAGCACCCATCTTCTGTAGAATCTCAATTAATTTTTGGTCACCCTGAGGTTTATCAAAATTAAGGTTGTATATACTTATTTTCGAATCTTCTGGGGCGAGGACAGTTGCGGCAATAATAAAAGAAACTGAAGAAAAATCACCAGGGATTTCGTAAGTTTGGGCTCTATAATTTTGCCCACATGTAATTATATATTTACCTACCCTTTTTTCATCTATGCTCTCTTGAATGTTAATTCCAAATGACTTCAAGACTTCTAAAGTGATTTTTACATAAGGATATGATGTAATAGGGGATGTTATTTCTATCGTGATGGAATTGGTTTTCTTACAAATTAATAGAGGGCACATTATTAATAAAGCTGAAATAAACTGTGAGCTTACATTTCCTGGAAGTTCAATCGCGGTACATTTTTTACCTTTACGCTTGACTGTTAAAATGTCATTAGATAAGTCATAGCTTCCGCCAATGAATTCTAAAGCGTTTAATAATGGCGTAATCGGTCTCCTTCTTTTTAGGAATTCTCCCGAAAAAGAAAGCCCCCCATCAATCAACATTGCTAGAGCACTAAAAATTCTAATGGAAGTGCCAGAATTTTTACAATCGAGTACTTTTTTAATCGATTTTGTAAATTCTGAGTTCGCCTTAACCATGTAGGTGTTATTTGACACGCGTGAAACTCTATGACCTAAAACCTTTAAAATTTCAATGGTAACTTCAACATCTCCAGAAATTAAAGGGTTTTTAATTATTGATACGCCTTTAGCAAGGCTTGAAGCAATAAAAGCACGATGGGAATAACTCTTTGAAGGGGGGGCAATTATCTCCCCTTGAAGTTTGGTTGTTGGACTAATTTTTAGTTTCATCTAGTTATTCTCAACATTTAATACTATAAGTTCTTAAATAAAAATAAAAGAAGAC
>JAUWDN010000222.1 GCA_030608765.1 Promethearchaeota archaeon | reverse complement strand
AGTTAAAGACTTCACCATTTGCCCAAGTCTCAAATCCAGTGGAACCAAAAAATCCGATTCCAGTTACACCTACAGAATTGATAAAACCTAAAATGTTAGCGGGGTTTATACCACCAAGTAGAAGCGTAAAACCAAAAGTTCAAACAATACCTAGCATTCCCGCACCAAAATTGCCTGAAACGCCTAAGATTTCTGCTCCACCCCCGATTCCTGTTAGTCCAACGACTCTTATAAAACCTAAAGAGAAAGTAATTGTAGCAAAACCATTCAAAGTTCCAGCTTCGACAACTCCACCTGTAGTACCACAAAAAGTAGAAGTTTCTCCGGTCCAAGCTCCTTTAGCAGCCGTTGATACACAACAAAAAACCGAATTAGAAAAAACATTAATGGATTTAAAGATTAAAAAAGCCAATACTATTAAAATATCGTTAGACTTTGACATGAAAGAACTCACGGGTGAAATTACAACTGAAGAACTTGAAGTGAAGAAGCAGAAATTGAAAACGATTGAAGCTAATATCGAGCAGCAAATCCGGGATATAGAAAAATTATTAGGGAGATAAATAATTTACCATTCTTCTTAAATAAAGTTTAATTCTTAAGATCCTAAAGACAAAGAAAATTATTCTTTACTCCATAAAAAGATTTTTTATCTATTTTTACTTTAAAGAGTTAAGCTTATTCAAGTAAAAATGTTTATTAGGTGTAAATTTTGACAACTATAATTATGAAATTTGGTGGGAGCTGTTTAATAGATAAGAGTGCTTTTAAGAAAATACTTGAAATTATACAAATATATAAAAATGATAAAAAAATAATTGTCGCCTCAGCATTTAATGGGATAACAGATTTACTACTTAAAACAGCTCACAATGTCAACGATTCAAGAGTTCTTAATGATTCTATAGCAATTTTAGAAAAGAAGCATTTGAATACCATAGAACAAATCTTCGACGAGGATTCAAAACATTACATAAAAGCAAAAGTTTGGGTTGACGAAAAGCTTAGCGAATTAGAAGATACATTTGCCGATATTAAAGAATTTGGTTTGGAGCCTTATTACCAAGATTATGTCTTAAGTTTTGGGGAAATTCTATCAACATATATTTTAAATCAATATATCTCAAGTAAGGGTCTAGATTCAGTATATATTCCGGCAAATAAGGTAATTATAACTAATGACGAGTTTAACAACGCTTATCCCTTTTATAAGTTTACAAATCAGCGGGTAAAGAAATTATTGATACCACTGCTAGAAAATCCTAAAAAGGACACAATAATCTGTATTACGGGATTCATTGGAAGAAATAAAATAGGGTATACTACCACTTTAGGAAGAGGTGGTTCCGATTACTCAGCAACAATTCTAGCACATTCGATACACGAAGTAGCACAAGATAAAAATATTAAGGTTATTTTATGGAAGGATGTAGATGGATTAATGGCGATTAATCCAGCATACATTCCAAAATCAACTCTTATTAGAAATTTAGATTATAAAGAAGCTAAGCATATAGCTAATTTTGGAGTTAAAATACTTCACCCTAAATGTCTTGAAGCTATCGAGAAAAAAAAAATTCCTCTTGAACTAAGAAATTTTAGCAAACCTTTGGAAAAAACTGAGTTTACCGAAATTTCAGAGCACACAGATAAAACCGAAATCAAAGGGATTTCTACAAAAGAAGATGTTGTCATTATCACTGTTGCTTCTGGTAGTTTAGTTGATGTACCAGGAGTTTTAGCTAAAATATTCAAGGTTATGAGTAAATCTAAAATAAGTGTCTCTTTTGTAGCTCAAAGTGCTTCCGAAATTAGTACTTCATTTATTATAAAACAAAGTGAATCCAAGAAAGCTGTGGAAGCCCTATACAATTCAGGGTATTTTTCTAATTTTTTTGACATCAAATCTGAAGAGGTAGCTATTATCAATATAACTGGGTTTAAAATATTAGAAAACTTAACCAAGGCCAAGATCTTCCAAGCTCTAGAAAAAAGAAATGTGCATGTAAAGGCGTTGACTCAAAGCACCGAAGAATTAAACCTCTCATTAGTTATAAATAGAAAGGATCTCATCAGCGCCATTGACATCATTCACGATGATTTATGCGAAGATTTTGATCATGATTAAAATCCTTTAAGTAAAAAATGAAAAATGTAAAATAGTAAAAATCAGAAAAAGTTTAATTTTAATTTACTGAGTCCTTGACTCAACTATTCGGCGAGTGAGTTCAGTAAAGGCATCATCTACATTAATTCCTGTTTTAGCTGAAGTTTCTACATAAATACTGCCTTCTTTTTCAGCAAAAGCACGTGCCTCTTCTCGATCAATAACTTCTCCAACATCTTCGAGTAAGTCTAATTTATTTCCAATAAATACAAATGGGATGTTTTCATTACTAAATTGGCGGATCTCTGTAAGCCACTTCCTTGTTTCAATAAAAGTTTGCTCCCTTGTTAAATCAAAAACTAATAAAGCGCCAGCAGCTCCCTTGTAAAAGGTCGATCGGATGAACTCGAATCTCTGTTGCCCACCAATATCCCAGATCGATAAAGTTGCTACATCTCCAGGCTTAAATTCCACATCTTTGGTGAGAATATCTACTCCTACCGTTAATTTGTAGTTCGCCGCAAATCGGTTTTTGATAAATCTCTGAACCAGACTCGTCTTTCCAACAGCAGCGGCACCCGTGAGTAAAACTTTTAATTTAAAACTTGACATAAAAGACCTCTACCTTGAAGATTATAGTTAAATTATTACAGAATGTAATTGAATATAATTTATTATATTCATAAAAATTTTATATATTTATCTCTTAAATACTTTTATACTCTTTTTCAATAATTATATATCTACTATTAAAGGATTCTGTTATTTACGTTGAAATCTACAAAATTTTCTGTTTTCTTTACTTAATTTAGTAATATTTTCCATTTTTAAGCGAAGAAATGCGATAAAGAAGCTCGCTTACCGTTTTAAAATACCTTCATATTCTTTTAAACTAGGAAAATGCTCTAAATTTAGATGAGGAAAATACATCGCTTGTGCGTATTCACGTTGAAATTCTTGTGCTACCGCAATTTCTACATACTCTATTTTTTCGAGTAATTTTCGAGCTTTATCTCTCAAATTAATATTTAATAAACAATTCTGAGCTCCTACTCCTGCAGCATTTCCAATTTGATGTATACGATCGTCAGAAATATCAGGTATCATTCCAATAAATTTAGCATTACTTTTATTTATATAGTTACCAAAAGCTCCAGCTAAAAATATTTGTTTAATTTTGTAATCGTCTTTATATGTTTGATTTAGATAGTTTAAAATGATACGAGTGCCAGAATAGAATGCTGCTTTCGCCATTTGTAACTCTCTTATATCGTTTTGAGAAATTGTAATATCTCTTTTAATTGAAGTTTGATCTTTTTTTACCAAGACAAATTCGAAGTTTTTGTCATTTTTTATGATTCTTTCGTGATCTATTAACTCCTTACTAAAACGACCGCTCCGGGTAATTAATTTTGATTTCAACATTTCTGCTATAGCGTCAATTATTCCAGAGCCACAAATTCCAATTGGTTTTTTATTGTTGATTGTTGTGTAAGTGACACTTAAATCGCT
>JAUWDN010000153.1 GCA_030608765.1 Promethearchaeota archaeon | reverse complement strand
ATATCCAATACTCATGACGAAGAATACAATTAACATGGTTCCAAGATACTTCATGCTCATGGCAATCTTGGTATATTTTTCTAACACGAACAAGGTCATAATAAGGGAAATTGAGTTAAAATTAAAGAAGATTTGGGCTGTTATCATGAGCGGAATAATAACATCCGTATTATTTAATATTAAATGGTAAATAGCATAGATTATAAATCCTAAAGATGAGGATATAAAGTACAAGGTAAACCATCTGTTCAACAAATCGCTTTTGTTTAAAGAAAGGACCCTTAAACCTATAATTAGTGCGATTAAGGCTGTGATTATTGTCGCAATTATTTTTAATATATTTAAAAGATCCAAATTATGCAAACCTTATACTTTACTTATTCTTATTAGGGGCATATAATATATATAAATACCTTTTCGATACCATAAGGCTTCAATTATTTTTAGAATTTCTTAAAATGGAACAGCTGTATTCAATTTGAGTTTTCTGGAAACTCAAACACTTTATTATACCCTTTATCTTTTGTTATAACTATCTATTTATTATGAAGTATATATTAATAAAAATTTCTCTACTTTCTTGGATCGCAAATATTAAAAAGATTGATTGAGATTAATTATGTGCAATTTATTTCTTCGAAGAAATATAAATTAGGTATAAAATATATAAATCGTATAAATCATACATTGGGTGTAGAGATTAAATGATAACGTTTGAATCAGAGAGGAACCCGCCGTGGTTCTTTCCATATATAGAGAATTTTGCTCATATAATGTTAGATATGAGATTTAAGACGGAGGATGCATCAGTCGAGATGTTAAACTTCTCGTTAGATTTAGAAATCCAAGGATTTGAAGGGCTTATTTTTTATATTTACAAACCAGCTATAAATAGGATAGAATTCGATATTCTTGACCACCGAATTGATCTTATCAATACAATAAAAAATTTATATATAAATGTGAACGATTATACCTCTTCAGATTCGTTAGATTTTATTATTATTCCTTTTGGTCATTTTAAAGAAGACCATAAGTTTATTCCGGTGGTTAATAGTGGAAAGATAGAGTCTAATCATCAAGTTTTTACGTGGATTCCTTCGCTACTATTTAAAAACATTAAATCGGTAATAAAGATCGCAAATAAATACGAGGAATTAGTCCCATTGGAATATTTTGATCGTCATTATTACCAATTTGATAGCTCATTTAAAGGAAATAAGACAGAATTTCTGTTTAATCTTATTAACATTCTCGTTCGACTCGAGGATATACCTAATATTGACCCTTTAGTATCCAAGGTAAAAATATTAATCTCGAAAACGAACGAGTTGTTATTCGAGCTGTGCCAAAGATCAATTCCCTTAGAGATGGTAAATCTTCTGAAAGAAATCGAGCGGTTGAAATTTAACGTCGACAATTTGTCGAAAGAAGAGATATTTAACTGGCTCGACGATCTACTGAACTTCTACAGCGAAAAGGTTTAGACGGTGTTATTTGTAATAATACCTAAATATAACACCTAAATACATTTAAGGTTCATAAAAGAATAAAAGAAAAGTTTTCTTAATCTTGTTTTTTAATCTTCTTAATGATAAACAGGACTAACGCTACTAAGAAGAATATTGCCCCGACTATCAAGAACCCGAATTTAATCGTCGCCGAAATCGAAGTAATTAACGGTACGAAGGATGCAAAATCCGGTGTCATGTTAAGCATGATTAGCAAATTGATATTTTCAATTAAATCAAAGATTCCAGCTACAATTGGTGTTAGGCTCATGTAGAATCCGATGGTTGCCACTCTGTCTTCTAGCTTTCTTGAAAAGAATAATATCAACGCGAAAAGAGGTATAGCGTATCCAAAGATGTAAAGAAAGTCCCAATATACTCCCGCTGTTTGTAGGGCCATTCCTAGAGGCCCCCATGTGGTAAAAATTAATATAATTTGTTCCTTAGTCCACGCAAATTCGAAATCCAAGATGCCATACAAATAAACCGCTGTTGACATGGGTTCAAAAATCAAGATATTGATGGCCAGAAGAATTATAACGCCTAGTGCGGCTGCTATTAATAACACTAAATCGCTGGGAGATTTTTTTAGTTTTTCTAGATTCATATATTTACACTTAAAATTATGATACTGAGTTAAATTAAATTATTACGCTAAGTTATATAAAGAATTCGCGAAAAATTAATAGAAATTAAGATCATTAACCAACCAACGAAAAATTCATTAATTTTTTTTAGGTCCAAATATTTAGAAGTACAATAAAAATTGCTTTTGTTAAGATATAATGTGTCTCGCGATTCCTGGTAAAATTGTTAAAATCGAGGGTAATACCGCATTAGTGGACTTCGATGGAATACAGCAGAAAGTAATAGTAGCATTAGTGTTAAATCCAGCGGTTGGAAAATACGTGATTGTTCACGCTGGCTATGCTATTGAGCAAATGGAAGAAAAGGACGCTTTAGAAGCGATTGAACAATGGAAAGAAATCGCGGACGATCAAAGTTTAGATTTATCGGATCTGTTATGAGTAATGTAATGTTGTATAGCTAAAAAAAAATTAGACTATTTCTTCTTTTGCTTTGAAGTTGCGAGAACTATATATCCCGCGTTAGAGAATATAGCGATACCAATAAAAAACAAGATTACGACATCAAGAACTACGTTCGCGTTTCCAAACATTTCAAAGATAAACGCGGTAATCAAGCATAACATTCCTAAGACCAGTAAATTTTCTTTTTTCTTCACCATCTTGATCTCATCCCTCCTTTTGCTAATTTTCATAATTTTTGGATTGCTCCAATCCCCAAGATAAAATTAGCTTATTTATTGCTTTCATATATAGTCTATATATCTCTTTATACTTATGAAACGAGAAAAACTATGAGGGATAGAAAAAAATTACCATGCTATAAATCGAACAACTCTAATTTAAGTTGCTTCATTTTGGTAAAGAGTGCCTTTATAGAGTTAATTGCTTTTGAATTAGGATTAGAATCTAAAGGAGAAGTACCATTCAAATCAGCTTTTCCAATTTCTAGATCGAAAGGAATAGAATGATATAATGGAATTTCCCACGATTCAATTCGATCATTTATAATATCTAACTGAGAATCCTCTATGATTTTGTTGGCAATGAGAAAGATATTAATCACTCCTAACTTTTTCGATAATTCTATAATTTTTGAGCAGAGATCTAAAGATTTTTGAGACGGTTCAGTTACGACCAGCATAACGTCAATTCCTTTAGCAGTCCCGCGCCCGAGATGCTCCAATCCTGCTTCGAAATCTACCACCACTACTTCGTCTCTTTTTACTAGCAAATTGTATAATAGTGTCCTGATTAACGCATTCTCCGGACATAAGCAACCACTAGCCGGTTCTTCTATACCTCCTAAAACCAAAAGCTTTAAGTCGTCTGGACCTGTAACTTTGAACCTATCAGGAATATCAGACACTTTAGGATTAATGTTATAAACTCCCGGACCCGCTCCCTTAACTACTGTGCGTTCCTCAATCATTTTTGTCATTTCTGATATTGGAACGATTTTTGATTTTACTTCTTCTTCAATACCCAAAGTATAACTTAAATTCATTGCCGAATCGTTATCGATGGCTAACACTTTAAAACCATCCTTAGCAAATAGTCGGGCTAAAGTCCCCGCAACTAATGTTTTACCCACCCCACCCTTACCAGAAATTGCTATCTTAATTATTGTTCGCCTTTAATTAGTGTTCTGTTTAAATAAATTATTCTTTTAACAATATAAAACCTTGAGATTTATTTCTGTAAATGACTACAAATAATTGTTTATCATTGATAAGAAAATTACGTAATTATTAATATTATATTACCATAGAAGGAGTTTTACCAATTACGATAAATTTAGCACGTTCTACTCATAGCTTGCATTCTTTTTGATATTTTCATCATTTCTCTAAATATTTTATAGTTTTCTTTCGGATCCTTACAAACAACTAGTTTGTCATTTAAGACCTTTATTTTTGAGGTTAATTCGGTGAATTCTTTAGGAGGATTTACTTGATAATAATAAACTAACTCTCCGTTGTCTTTACTCTCAATATAAACCCATTTATCATCTTCTTGAGAAAAATTCCACCTGTTAAGAGTAAATTCTCTTGCCAATGTTATTCAATCGTTGAAAAATAATTTAGATTAGATAGAAAACACGTATATAATAGCTTATACCTTGTTCTTAAGTATAGTTTTATTCGAAGATATATATAATTATTAGTACATAATTCTAGAAAAACTATTAACGGAGTAATAAAAAAAATTATAGGATATTTAACTTCGAGATCATTTCTATAGCAGCTTCTCGAACGTCAGGATCTCCATCAACTTGAAGAGCTTTTAATAATTCAGCTGTTTCGCTATAATCAAAATTACCTAGAGCTTTTATTAGATAAAGCTTTACGATCCAATCGTCATCTTTAACGAGTCCTTTCAATTCATTTAAAACTTTAGTCCCTTTAATTGTGCTTAGTATT
>JAUWDN010000236.1 GCA_030608765.1 Promethearchaeota archaeon | reverse complement strand
TATGCGTAAAGTTCAATTTCCATTTGTTGCTATTTTAGGACAAGATAGGATGAAACTCGGACTTATCTTGAATGTTATTGACCCTCAAATCGGTGGAGTCTTGTTAACAGGTCAACAAGGCACTGGAAAATCAACGGGAGTCCGGTCTCTAGTAGAGATAATGCCAGATATTGAAGTTGTTAAAGATTGTCAGTTTGCATGTGATCCAAAATCTCATGTAGACGATCTCTGCGAAAAATGTCGCGTAAGAAAAGAAAAGGGGGAATTAGAAACCGAATTTAAGGAAATGCGCCTTATTAACTTGCCATTAGGAGTTACAGAAGATATGGTAACAGGATCTCTCTCTATTGATAAAGTTTTAACTGAAGGGATCAGGAGTCTTCACCCTGGACTTCTCGCTAAAGCTAATCGTGGTATCCTTTATATCGATGAGATAAATTTACTCCAAGATCATATAGTCGATACCTTATTAGATGCTTCTGCTTCTGGTGTGAATATAATTGAGAGAGAAGGAATCTCCGTTATGCACCCTTCTCGTTTTGTATTAGTGGGGAGTATGAATCCAGAGGAAGGGGATCTTCGCCCACAAATAGCAGACCGATTAGGTTTAGAGGTAAAGATTAAGGCTCCACGAGACGCAAAATTACGCGCTGAAATCACAAGGAGAGTTATTGATTTTGACGATAATCCAAAAGCATTCATTAAAAACTACGAGCAAGAGCAAGAAGATTTAAGAAAAAAAATCGTGAGCGCGCGTGAAATCATTAAAGATGTCAAAATTCCATCTTCAGTTTACGAATTTGTCTCTAGATTAGTTAACGAATTGGATATTTTTTCACAAAGAGCCGATATAACGTTTATCAGATGTGCTCGTGCCCACGCTGCATTCAATGGAAGAACCGAAGTAGTTGAAGAAGATTTAAACGCGGCAATGGATTTGGTTTTCGAACACAGAATCAAGTCGCTCCATTATGAGATGACCCCACAAGAAGTCAAAGCAAAAATAGTTGAAGTATACGGAAAGATACAAAAAGCCTACGAGGATCCAAAAACATATAGACCAAATAAAGACACGGAAGGTCCTTTAAAGCACGACGATACTCCACAAACGGAATTCAAGCGTCAATCAGTTGATCCTAAAAAAGTCGACATCCCGGAAACAAAAGAACAGAAGTTACCTCCACCCAAATACCCAGATAACAAGAAAAGAAACCCCTCGCCTGCTGGAGGGTGGAAAGTAAAAGATATTCCAGAATACGACGAACAAGAATTTAATTTTTTTGAAAACGGAAACGAATCGCTACCATTAATTTATAAAATGGAAACAAAAATGACTTCCGTATTAGATACGATCCGAAAAGATCGAAAAGTTTCCAATTATGGCGGTAGAGGAATTGGAAGGCGTATAAAAATCTCTTCTTCTCAAAAGGGCAGATATGTATCGTATAGAAGACCGATCAATCGACCTAAAACTATTGCTCTCGACGCGACTATACGGAATTATTTAAAAAATACGATATACAACGAAACCGATATAGAATTTCCAATTAAATTTGATAGATACGATTTAATGGATAAAATCTACGAGTATCGAGCCCCTTTGGTGTTATTTTTCGTACTCGATAGTTCTGCTTCAATGTTTTACGTAATCAAACAAATGACCGATGTTATTCTTTCGCTCCAGCGAGAAGGTTATAGAAAAAAGGATAAAATAAGCCTAATCATTTTTAGAGCAAAGGAGGCGATTGTCCTTCAGAAACCTACAGTTTATTTCAAATCTGCTGTAAATAAACTGAAAAAAGTTAAAGGAAAATCTTATACCCCTATGGCCGCAGCGTTAACAAAATGTATAAAATTGATCGACGCTGAAAAGTTGAGGAATAGAAACATAATTCCTGTCGTTTTCGTCTGTAGCGATATGGGAGCAAACATATCCTATAAACATCCTGACTTAGTCGCTCAAGTCCAAACAGATTACACTTTAATTGTTAACGAATTAAAAGTTTTGACAAAACAATTATCAAAAAAAGGAGCACATATGGTGGTGTTAGAACCGAAGAAATCTTACGCTACTCGAAATTTGGGTGTTAATTTTTTTGCTGCGAGTGAAATCAAACGAAACTTTAAAAAATATGGAAGCGCTGAGATATTCCAATTCGATCGTGTTAATCCCAAAAACTTAATTTTAGAACTGAAAAAAATACTTTAAGTTCATAATTACTTTCTTCTTATTTAATTAATGAGTATTAAAGAAGAGTCCGTTTTAGTTGCTGGGTTTAACACTCGCCCTTTAGTTTATTCTTTACACAGAGCAGGATATGATGTATATGCTGTAGATTTCTTTGGCGACTTAGATCTTTATCCCTATGTTAAAGATTGCTTAATACTTACCAAGAAGTTAAGTGTAAATTATGATTTAGTTAAAAATAATTATGGTGAATACCTACCCATCTTAATTCTAGAGCTCTTAGACAAATACCCAGAAATCAAATATCTGATTATTGGAAGTGGTTTAGACGACGCTATGGAAGAGAGAGCTCTAATTTTAAAGAAGATAAATAGAAAGAAATATAAAATTCTTAATCTAAATAACGAATTAGAAGCGATTAAAAAAAGCAGAGATACAGAATTCATTTTAAGTTTTTTAAAGAAAGGAGGTTTCGATGTTCCAAGAACAGTTCCCTTCGAAGATGTTAGATTTAAAGGTAAGGAGTTCGAATACCCGTTTATATTAAAGAAAAGAAGTGGTTCTGGTGGAACAAATGTTTATAAAATACACAGTAAATCCGATCTCTCCTTTAACATCAACTTGATTAATAGAGAAATCTTCTTTCCAAAAGATTGGCTAATGCAAGAATATATCGAGGGAAAACCGGTTAGCTGCACGACAATATCTAATGGAGTAGAAAGCGAAGTAATTTCGGTAAATCATCAGATAATTGGAGATAAGTATCTTTATGCTCCAAAAGAATTTATTTATTGTGGAAATGTGGTTCCTGCTAATATATTAGCGGAAGAAAAGAAACTGATAGTCGATATTTCGTTAAAGTTATCGACCGAGTTAGCTTTAAAGGGTATTAACGGATTTGATTTTGTATTAAAAGACCATTCTCCATATTTAATGGAGATCAACCCCCGAATTCCAGGATCAATTAGAGCTTCTGAAGAGGCAATGAATGTAAATTTATTAGATTTGCATGTAAAGAGTTTTACAGACAAGGGATGGGAATTCGTTAAAAAGACGCTGAAGGATGCGAAAATCGAAAATTTTACGACCAAAATGATTTTCTTTGCCCCTAAAGAAATCGATAAAAATTTATTAAATAAAATTAACGACTTGGAATACGTTCACGATAAGTCGGAACCAGTTAAAAACATTTATAAAGGCGAACCAGTTTGTACCATTTTATTTAAGGCTAACTCTTCTTCTGATTCTTATTTGGGTAGTTTAAAATTAGTATATAAGATAAAAAATATAATTATATAGCCTTAAA
>JAUWDN010000091.1 GCA_030608765.1 Promethearchaeota archaeon | reverse complement strand
CTAAAGCTACTTGTAGAGAATGTGCAAAAAATTGTCCTGCTAATGCGATTACTGAAAAAGGCTATAATAAAACAAAATGCAATAAATATCGTAATAAAGTCGCAAGAGAGATGGTCCCACGCCTTAAACCAATTCTTAAAAAATACAGTCGTCGAATTAATTGGAAATACAAAGCACAAAATTATCCTGTGGGCTGTGAGCTATGTCAATTTGGAGTTGAATGCATGGATAAAAATCCTATGATCCGACATGATTTAGATTTCGATTGAACTTTTAAATCTTTAATAGAACTCTATAAAATGGACTCAGAAATTAGTTTTTTCCACTCTAACAACCACTCTCTAAATTCTTCGATGGTTTGAAAAGGAATATTAGTTTGTATTTGAATTTCTCCAATATCTATGTTTTCGTCTAATAGCAAATTGTCAATTTGTTGTATAACTTTAGTTCCATCGTTATTTGAAACCCATTTCTTAACGCGATTTAATGTCATGTCAAAAAAGTCATCATCGCAACTACATCCAGGGTAACAATCATTTGTAGATAACAATAAATCCCATAATGGAGATTTAATTATGATAGACTTTTCTGAATTATGTTCAAAGTTCATTATATAAGATAAAGCGTTGAATCTTTCTTTAAATAAATTATTAAATAAAATAAAAAAAAAAAGAAAAAAATAAGATTAGAGCTCTAACCAAGAACATTTCTCTATTTGTATTTAATTGAAAGCAAGAGATCATTCTTAGTGATTTTCTTTCTGTTAGCATGCATGGTAAAAGCTCGAGCTTGTTCAGTTAAACCAGTAGCTGTCTTTTCAAGATGGTCAATTAAAAGATCTACTGCGTTTCTTGCTACGATGCTAGCACCCTGTTGTTTCATAAGTCTCCGAATTGGTGACCATGCAAAACTATGTTTCTTTTTAGCCATTTTTTATTCCTCCACTATTATGTTTTTTTAAAGTTTTGATTTTTAATTTTTTTTATGTTTATAATTAAAGTTTCTTAGATAGTAATATATCCCAAGAATTATTTAAATCTTTTGGCAATATGAGAAGAACTTCAAGAATTTAGTGCATAAAAAATCACGACAAAAAAACTTGGTTTCAATATAACTGTTAGATTGTGTGATCATTCGATGGTTGATCAGTCGAAAAATTTGAATTAACTTTTTTAGAATAAAAATAATTCAAATATCAAAATAGACTCATTAATGTTTAATATTAGTTTTCTTATCCTTGAATGAGTTACTAAAAAATTTTGAATTGAATCACATCATCCTCAATGAATGTTATGGTAAATTTTCAATGATCATACTAATTAAGCAATAATCGACCTAATTAGTAAAAATTAGTTCCAAATGAGAAATTCCAAGATTAAACCTAATATGAAAAATAATTAACATAATTCACGGATTAGAAGTTTTAATTTTTTGAAAATTTCAATAAAATGTTATAATTTAAAAAGCAAATTTTATTTAATTTTGATTTTTTTTATAGTATAAGAAAGAGTTATTCTTTGTATCTTAAACTTAGATTTTAAAAGGTAAAAATATATGTCTCAACAAATTATGATCCCGGGGGCTACTGCAGTAGCTATTAAATGTAAAGACGGAGTTGTATTAGGAAATGATCGCAGAGCGACATGGGGGTATACTGTAATCAATAAAGCCACGCAAAAGTTATTTAAAATTACTGATTATATAGGTTTGGCGGCTTATGGCTTAATTGGCGATTTCCAGTTTGTAACTAGAGTGTTAAAGGCTCAAGCGGTGTTATATGAATTGGATGCTAACGATAGAATTACTACTAAAAGCGTTGCGAAACTTGTTTCCAATATGTTATATTCTCGGAAAATGGCACCCCTCTATACAAATTTAATAATTGCAGGGGTAGATAAAGATGGTCCACAATTATACACATTAGATGCTCTTGGTTCCTTGATGCCAGAAGATTTTGGTGCTACTGGAACTGGAATGCTCCTTTCCATAGGAATTTTAGAGGCAGAATACAAACCAGGTATGACTGTAGAAGCGGGAGCAAAGCTCGTTGAAAAGACAATCCGGAACTCAATTAAGAGAGATGTGATGTCTGGTAATGGAATTGATTTACTGATAATAACCCAAGACGGCGCGGAAGAGAAGAGAATTGAGATAAAGGAATTAGGCGAATAGTAAAGAAATTTTTGATTATCTTATTTGTTCTCGTTTTTACAAAAAAATTTAATGATATGCCACATTTATCTTATTTTGCTAATTATTATGGTGTTCTACTTTGCGTCTTTTCAATAATAAGTTTGAGGGTTTTAGAGAAATAAAAGGATATAGTAAAGACGAAATCTTACGTGTTAAAAATACTATCACAGAGCTTAAATCAGACAAAACGAAATCACAAGAACTTGATGAATTTCTAAAATCTGAATTTAAACTCGATGTAAATAACTCGTTTTCAGACTACTTCAACGATATTAAGGCTTTTTGCGAGAATTATTTATTTTCACACTCCAAAAAAGATTATTTCTCTTTAAAACAGGCGATAACGAACGAGTTAAAGTTGATTTCGAACAATGTAACGAATTTAAGCTCAAACGGAAGAAATGTGAAACGATTAATAAAAAATAACGAATATCTTGATGAATTTCTGAACGGTAACAAAGAATTAATTAGTAATATTAACGATTTTCTACCTCGTTTAGAGAGTTTTATAGAAAAACCAGAACAAGAGTACGAAAACGATGTAACTTTATGGATTGAAGCAAATAAAATAAAAAATCTATACTTCACAATTAATCTTGTTCCAGATAATCTGAATAATTGGGAAGAAATTCAAGAGCTTATCGTGTATATAACAAGCTTAGTTGAAGCAAAGTTAACGAAAAAGATTAAATCTCGTAAAGAAATTGAGCTAAACTTTCATTTTGATGAATTATACCAGTATTTTTTAAGCAAAGTAGATGGAAATATAGATCTTTACAACAATTTCATTTATATGTTATTTCAAAATGGTATAGTTGAAGATTATGAAGGAGAAGCATTCGTAAACGTCTTGGAAAGGAAAGAATCAATACAAAGATTAAAAGATAAGATGCGCCCAATTATAGTTGCATTAATCAAAGATAAGCTAAAAAACCATTTACAAGAAATTGAAGATTTAGATAAACGCTACGACTTAAACGGACATGGATTAGGCAAACTAAAGTTAGAACTCTTGATGGAACAAAAGTTCAGCGAATTTCTTCCTAAAATTGTTGATTTATATTTTAAGGGTTTAGATAAGAAGTTTCAAGGATTAGTAAGCGATGTAAGCGATCCTGAGGAATTTGTAAAAGTTATCAATTCTAATTATAATAAAGTTGATGAATTTGCCTTAAAAATAGACGAAATCGATGCTTGGATATTAAATTTCGATAAAATTCTAAAACCCTATACTAACATTACATCTACTCTAAAGAAGACATTAGCTAACATAATTTCAGAAATTTTACGGCGAAAAGAGGAATATACGAATTATCTTGACAATATTAAAGATGAGAGTTTAAGAGTGGATGTTAGGATTTTTGTCGATGAAAAGATTTCTGAAGTAAATAAACTAATAAATTCTTACGAAGATGAGACATCTCTTATTATTAAAGAAGAATTACCACAGCTTAGAGAGATAAAAGACCTTCTAAGTGATTATAAAGGAAAAATTGAGCTAATAAAAAGCGAAGTTTACAATAAATTGGATACATACAAGAAGAATAATATTGATATGTATACCGTTATTAAAACTTGGGAAGATAATTTTAACCGAAAGCAACAACAACTGACATTTTTATTAACTATTTTGATGAATAAGATATTTAAAAGTTTCAAGGATTTAATAGATACGGAGTCAATATTATTCGCAGAAATCACAGAAATCACCAAGCAATCAGAAAATTTTGAAGGCTTACCTTTTAATTTTGCATTGTCCTCATTTTTAGCAAACAAATTATCTGAAGATGAACTGAGAGAAAGGATTTCTGAAATAAGTTCGAAACTAAACCAAATTACTTCGAGTCTTGGTTTATACGAAGTAGAACGCGCTAAATTAGAGGAGATATTATCAAATAGAGTTAAATTGAGGCAGGGTGTATCAGTATCTAATGTCCAATGTACGGTTTGTCATAAATATATTAACTTTGTTCAAGATAAATTAATTACTTGCCCATTTTGTGGAAGTACCTACCATTATTTGTGCGTAGCGGAATGGCTTTCAAAACACAATTCGTGTCCTATGTGTCAGAACACTTTTTTAGATCCAAATTTAGGATTATTTGAGAGCGAATAAATATTACTCGACATCAATTTCTTTATAGAGATCGCTTAAGAATAAGCGAATTTGTCTATTAGAGGAAGGATCGTTATTGAAATTTGAATATAGGTAATCGCCTAAAAAGAATTTAATTTGTTGCTCAAAATCTTCAAATTTAATAAATTTATAACCTTTTTCAAGTTGTTTTTTATCGATTAATGGTTGAATGTGCTTTTTAATCAAATGTAGGACGAAATTTACGAGTATCTTATCTATATTTTCCTCGTCGTCGTCCGAGAGTTCGTAATCTCCCTTAACAATTCCATCTTTGATATTGTTTAGCTGTATCATGGGAATTTCTATTTCTTTTGGCAACTTTAAACGTTTTATTTTATTTGTCATATTTTTATCGTTTCCCATTCCTAGCTTAGAATTGCAATAATTCTCTAACGTTGCAAAGAAGCGAACAAGAAATTTAAAATTGTCGTCAATTGTGTATAGATTTTCCCAAGCACTGAAACCTTGAAGCTCTTCTTCAACTTTACTTTTCACTTTATTTACTATTTCTTTTAAATGTTGCGAATAATCTCCGTAAGGGAATCCATAATAGTAGCTGTTGTATTTTTCATTTACATCTTTTGAGGTTGTATGTTGAGCAATTATTTTTTCTTTTCTTACTACTTCCTTAACGAATCTTAAAATATAATTACATGAAGGACAATACGTTACCCACGAGCTCAAAATAACTTCTTGAGGTTTAACTGCCCTAGAACTTACGTATCCATTAAAACCAGATAATTTTTTTCCATCGTGAGTAGAGAAAATAGATTCGTCTGGATAAAATGTTCTGGGGATGAATTTTATCTTACACACAGGACAATTAATCATTTGTTTATCGCTCATAATTCACTTACTGATACCTTTTAATTTTAATTTTAATTACCACAAGAACAACATAATTGAAGAGACAAAATTCTTAAGATCGGTTAGACTAGAAATACTAAAACTCTTACCTTATAGTTTCCAATAAATTTCGAAATTTATATTCTTAATTGTAAGAAGTTTCTAGAGAATTATTATATATATGTGATATATATGTAATATTACATCCATAGGATTCAGCCACACAAAATGTCTTTATTTTGCTCGATTATTATGGTGGGTTGAAAACTATGCTAAACGCTAGGAAAATACCAAAAACAATCATAAAAACTCCACAAACTATCAAAACATATTTGTATATTTTTGGATTCAAGGATTTCCCGCCATAATAGACGAATATAGAAATAGGTAAATACCAAACTATATCTCCTAACTCGTGTCCTAAAAAGAATAGTAGCATTTCAATAGGCATTAAAAGCGTGATATTAAAACTCACCATCAAGGAGAGCCCTATCACTGCCCACCAGAATGTCCAAAAAGGGTTTGATAAACTAACCAAAATCCCGCCTAAATAGCTATTTCCTTTATATCCTTTTACAATATTATTGGAGAGAGTCAAATCTGCTTCAAAATCAATTTTTAAAACTCCCCTTATTGCAACTATTCCAAAGATAACCAAAAATACTCCTCCAATAAATCCAACTAAAGTTAAAAAGATAATATTTTGAAAAAAGAAAGATGCTCCAGCAAGTAAGGCTATTATTAAAATCAATTCGA
>JAUWDN010000004.1 GCA_030608765.1 Promethearchaeota archaeon | reverse complement strand
AAAGGTTTATTTCCAAGTGATGATTTTGAATATGCCATAGCAATTGTTAGGAATTTAGGAATTATAGATTTCAAGGAAACTAGCGAATCTGAGATAAAAATGATTAAAAGGATGATGTATCCTGCAAGTCCGGGTAAGGATGTATATTTGGTTGACGAAGAAATTCTCAAGAGCTTTATAGGTCTTGACCAAAAGCATGGGTTAAATTTGGGTAAAGTAAAAGTATCAAATATTGATGCGTATATTAATATGGATCGTCTATTGAACAAACATTTTGCTATTCTCTCGATTTCAGGAGGAGGCAAAAGTTATCTTACATCAATTATTATTGAAGAGTTATTAACACGAGAAAAAACATCTGGGACTCCTGCAATTATAATGATTGATGTCCATGGAGAATACAAATATTTAAATACTACTCTTGAAATAAAAAATAAGGTTAAGGTTATTGATACATCATATTTTCAAATCTCTGTCCCTAAATTGAATGCGTATGCTTTTAAAAAATATCAGGAGCAAATTTCAAATGTTCAGATAAGAGAATTATCTAAATATATTAAAAAATTAAGAAAAAAGGAAGATTCAAAAAATAAATTTACTCTAAAAAGCATTATAGAAATGATAGAAAAAGAAGAAGAGGGTGGTAAAAGCACAAAACAAGCTTTAATTGGATGGTTATCGGAGTTAGAACGGTTAAATCTTTTTGGGCCACAAGAAAATCCTGTTATGAAAAATGTTATAGAACAGGGTGAAATTTCTATTTTTAACCTTCAAAACGAAGTATCAATTCGTAAAAAACAAATTATGGTTGACTATATATGTAATCAACTGTTTTATTTAAGAAGAAAGAACGAGATTCCTCCATTTTTGTTAATTATTGAAGAAGCACACCAATTCTGTCCTGAAGCGGCTCATTCTAAAGCATTATCAAAGTATATTATTGAAACTATCGCTAGAGAAGGAAGGAAATTTATGGCTTGCTTATGTTTGATAAGCCAAAGACCAAAAAAGCTAAGTACTACAGCTTTATCTCAAACAAATTCAAAGTTAATTCTAAACATAAAAAATCCCTACGATTTAAAACATTTGATGGATAGCTCAGAAGCGATTACTAAAGACTACGCGGAAATTATTTCGAGTTTAGGCGTAGGTGAAATGTTAGTGATGGGAAATGCAGTAAATTATCCAATTTTTGTAGATATAAGGGAAAGAAAATTTAAGTCTCAAGCTGAAAATGTATCTTTATCACAGGAATGTGTTAATTGGAAACAGCTCCAATCAATTTAATTCTTCCATAATTTCAGATTTAATCTCTTGAGTTCTTTTGTTTAGTACAATCATCTTCTTAGTTTTTGAGACTCGAAAAACATTAATAATGCTTCGACTTTCTAGCTTCATCAATAATTCTTCCAACACTAATGGATTAATAAAAGAAAATTCCTTCTTGAGTAGTTCTTCCAATCGTTTATCTAATATTTCTCCCTTATTTTTAATTAGTATGTCGATTAAGGAATTTACTACGGGTTTTTGATTCCATCTTTGTGATTCGATAATTAATCACCTTTTAATTAAATATAGTTAAAAATTATATACATTAAATAGAAATTATTTCTCCCAAATTAACTTTATGAATATTAGACAACCATTCGATCTTCCTTCGATTGTTCCATGATTAAAGTTTTTAATTTTTTTCCAAAACTTTCATAAAATTCAATTACCTTTGGTGTAATACTAGGGTTTATCGATTCTATAGCTAGTTTAAAATGATCTTTTGAAATTTTTCTGGCCCTCATATTTTCTCTAAGCGCAATCATTCCTGCTTCACGACATAAAGTTTCGATATCTGCCCCCGAGTAGCCCTCTAACTTCTCATTTAAAGCATTTAAATCTACGTTGCTCGTTAGTGGCATGTCTTTGGTAAAGATTTTTAATATTTTTGCTCTTCCTTCCTCATCAGGAGCGGGAACCAGTAAAGTTCTATCTATTCTTCCAGGTCTTATTAAAGCAGGGTCTAAAATGTCGGGTCGATTAGTAGCAGCAATTACTACAATATCTTTTTTTACCTCTAACCCATCCAATTCAGTTAAGAATTGTGACAGAACTTTTTCTGATACTCCTGAATCGGAGGTATGTCTTCCTCTACTTGGAGCTATAGAATCAAATTCGTCAAAAAAGATAATACAAGGCGCAGCCATTTTGGCTTTTCGAAAAACTTCACGAATTGCTTTTTCACTTTCTCCAACATATTTGGATAACAGTTCGGGACCTTTAATGGATATAAAGTTAGCTTTTGTTTCAGTTGCAACCGCTCGCGCTAAAAGCGTTTTTCCACATCCAGGGGGCCCGTAAAGTAAGATTCCTCTTGGAGGCGTTATTCCCATGCGTTTGAAAATATTTGGATGTGACAAAGGCCAATCCACAGATTCGATTAACTTCTGTTTTAAATCTTCCAATCCGCCTATCTGATCCCACGTAACATTTGGTATTTCTACAAACACTTCTCTTATTCCGGATGGCATTACTTCCTTTAAGGCCTCCTCAAAATCTGCTTTAGTAACTTCTATTTGTTCTAACAACTCAGGATCAATAATTTCAGAATCCAAATCAATTTGTGGTAGATATCTTCTAAGAGCAGACATTGCTGCTTCTCGGCAGACTGCTGAAATATCTGCTCCTACAAATCCATGAGTTATGTTAGCAAACTCTTTTAATGATATTTTATTTTTATCGAGGGGCATGTTCCTCGTGTGAATTTGAAAAACTTCTCTCCTTCCTTTTTCATTTGGTACTTTTATCTCTATTTCGCGATCAAATCTCCCTGGGCGCCTTAATGCAGGGTCTAAACTATTTGGTCTATTTGTTGCGCCTATAACGATTACCCTACCCCTACTATGTAATCCATCCATACAAGCTAGCAGTTGAGCAACAACTCTTCGTTCTACTTCGCCAGTTACTGTCTCTCTTTTTGGGGCGATTGCATCGATTTCGTCAATAAAAATTATAGATGGACTCTTTTCTTCAGCTTCTATGAATATTTTTCGAAGTTTTTTCTCAGATTCGCCATAAAATTTGCTCATAATTTCTGGTCCATTTATTGAAATGAAATATGCTTCGCTTTCGTTAGCAACAGCTTTAGCTAAAAGCGTCTTTCCGCACCCTGGAGGTCCTCTTAACAACACTCCTTTCGGAGGATCAATACCTAATCGTTTAAATAATGAGGGATGCCTAAGAGGGAGCTCAACCATTTCTCTAACCCTTTGTATTTCTCGATCTAAACCACCAACATCCTCATATGTAACATAATCTGCCCCTTTTTCTTCATCCTCAGTAATATGTTCGCTGATGTGTAAAGTACTTTCCGGTTTGATTGTACAAACTCCGTTGGGTCTCAAATTTATAACTTTAAATGTGATCTCTCTACTAATACCTATAGAGATATATATGAAATCGTCAATTGTAACGGGGTAGTTGTTTAATTTTCGTTTAACGAAAGTTTCAAATCGAGGGTTTGATTTTATTTTTACGCTTATCGGTGCTAAAACAATACTTTGAGCCGATTGTACAGTGACTTTCCTAATTTGTATCGTATCATCTATACTTGTTCCTGTATTTTTTTTCAATCTAGAATCAATACGAATAATACCTAATCCATTATCTTGAGGATAACTTGGCCAAGCAATCCCTGCACTTTCTTTTTTTCCAACAAGAGATATTACATCACCAGTCTTAATATTTAGCTTCTCCATAGTTTCTTGATCAATTCTAGCAATGTTTCGGCCAATATCCCTTTTTTTCGCTTCTTGTACCCGTAAAGCTATATCTTTACTGTTGGTATCACTATTGTTGTTTTCTTTATCTGACATTTTAGATCAATTAAATAATATAATTATCTATAAATATGAAATAATAATTTTGTAAAAATTTTTGCTTTTTTCAACAATAAAATTTAATTTTTTTTGAAGAAACTATCTAAAGATACTTGTGTTTTGGAAGAGTTTTGCTTTTTTAAACGCTCAATCGCATTTTGGACTCTCTGTTTTGAAAAATTGTGTTGTTCGATCAATAATTCCTCAACTTTTTCGTATTTTATTTTTTCCCAGATTATCTTTGGATAATCTTTTTTTATATTTGGGTATAAAAATATCTCTTTTATTTTTTCGATTAGTTCTTTATCAAGTTCAATTTCGATGTTGCCAACTTTTACATTATTTTTTATGATATTTTCTAACGAACCATATTTTTTAATTAGATCGAGAGCTTTATGTTGGCCAATTCCCTTAATTCCAGGAAAGAAGTCCGTTCCAATTAAAATTCCCATTTCTATTAATTGTTCTCGAGTAATGTTTAAACTTTCAAGAAATTTAGATAATGAGATATATTCTATATCAAGAGTAACCGTAGTGTTTTTAAGTTTTTTACTCCTACTGACAGCAAAATTGCGTATTAATCTTTCTCCTCCAAATA
Source organism: Promethearchaeota archaeon (assembly GCA_030608765.1). The sequence goes on along the minus strand of JAUWDN010000004.1, from coordinate 12,275 downwards.
ACAATGTATCATAATCCTGAGAAGCTATCCCCCAAGCATCGCCGTTTTCAACTAAAAAAGCTGATTGGGCTTCACCTTCAGAACTAGCTTCTACAATTGGAATACCAAGATATTTTATTAGTTTTTTGCTCTCGTTAATCATACCAGTATCTAATTTAGATGTCATTTGAGCAAACTTTTTCGCTTCTCTAAAATCTTCTTTTTCTTGAGCTTTAATCATTTTTTCCTTAGCTACTTCCTTAATCTTCCTCCTTTCTTTTATGGTTTCTAATTTTAGCTCAGAAGGAATTCCATCAAACACATAAATAGGTTTAATGTTATGCTCTAAAAAATTAATTGTTCTGTAAAACAATCCAGATAGATGAGAAGTTACGTTTCCATTATAATCTTTTAAGGGCGTGCCATCTCTTTGCCTAATTATTGCTAAAAACTGATAGATCGTGTTAAAAGCGTCGATGGCAATGTGTTTATTTAAAAGATTTTCAAATGTAATAGTTCTTCTTACTTCTTTCACTAACTCGTTAATTTTAGTGCCCATAGTTTATCTTTTAATATTTTAATCCAATATTTATTTGGGTTTTTTCCTATATATTTTGCACTATATTTTTTCTTTTTTTAAAAAACGTCTTTTGAGTTTTAGCCCACACCTTTCGCAATTTTTATTTAAATCTTCAGATTTGTATGTTGTTTTACAGTATGGACAATATACTTCAAAATAAATCTTGTCCTTAATCCCATTCTTAAATAAAGTCTTAAATTTGAGATTCAATTCGCTACATAAATTTTCCATGGAATAATCATTTGTATACAGTGTGATCTCGTTATTAGCTGTTTTTATCAATTCTAAAGCTAAAGCAACTAACCCAATATCCGTTTTTGATAGAGCGTTAATATCACCAGTTAGTTTAGCTTTTTCTTCCACCATTTTAATATTGTATTCAGTGGGCTCTTTTATAACTAACTTTTCTAGTTCAATAGCAAGTTCTATTCTTTGTAATATATTTCTATTCTGATCTCTATACTTCTTAACTTTAATCTCATTAATTATTTCTGGTGTAGTAAATATTGTTTCTTTAAAATAATTAAAATCTATGCCAGTTAAAAAAATGTTTGTATCAAAAACCAGAATTGAATTCTTCTTCTGGACTGTCGTCTAAAGGCACCTTTATAGTTCCTATAATTTTTTTTCTTAAGCGTCTAATATAATTATCGCTTATACTCTTAGAAAGACGAATAAAACTTGTGTGGGAGTTTGCTTTACGTACCCTAATAATTGTTTTTGGTTGGATATCCTTTAAGGTTCTTTGGCCATCAATAATAATCTTTGCGCTTAAACGTTTCCTTAAAAGTTGGACTTCGATCTCGCTGTCAATTGGAAGGACCAATGGTTTCAATCCTGATCGGGCGAAGCTGTTTAATGGTGTTAATTGCATAACATCCATTGTAGATTTAACAATCGCACCCCCCGCACTCAAATTATATGCTGTAGAGCCTACAGATGTAGAAATAATAATTCCATCTAAATAACTTCGATTGAGAAAACATCCGTTTATTTTAACAGAGGCTAAAAGAACTTTTGAGCTTTTTGAGGAAACGATTAGTATTTCATTTAGCGCATTACTCAATCGGATTTCTTCAGAATCTCTAACTATATAGGCCGTCAATTTAGAACATTTCTCAACTAAAAAATCCCCTTTCAATACTCGGGTTATATCGTTAAAAACGGTTCTTTCATTAGTCTCGTCTAAAAAACCTATAGAACCAATGTTCACTCCCAAAATAGGTGGGGCGTTACGATGTGGCAAACCACCAGCCACTCTTAATATTGTTCCATCTCCACCAACAGAAATTAGAAATTTGGTGTTTTCAGTTGTCATTTCCTTTAAATCTTTAGCACTATGGGGAAAAATCTTTGGAGCGATTCTGGTTTCCATTTGAACGACTTCGCCTTCTTTCACTAAAAATTCAAAAATCTTCTTTGTTAGTTTAATCGCTCTCTCAGAGTCCATTCTGCAAGCTAATGAAACAGGTTTTTTATCCATGAATCTCAAACTTCTTTTTTATGTTTTTCTTGAATAGTATTACATAATAAGAAATATTAAAATTTGGGAAATAATGCTTTATTTTAGTCTGTTCTAATACCTTATTAATTAATAATAACTCTGTTTATCAAGGTCTTTCCCGCAAGTTGCCAATATTCTACTTGTGCTAAAGCCATCTTCCCGGGATCTGCTTGTAATTCTTTTAATTTTGTCTTTAAACTTTCCTCTGCGGGCCAATTAATATCCACGGACGCATAGGTCTCTAAATCCATAATATTGATGGAATTCTCTTCGATAAAATTAATCTGAGCTGTACCCTTAATTATTTCGGGAATTTCGCACATATGGCCCGAGGGTATGGTTAGAGATCTCTTGTTATTGTCGAACACCCCGACACATACAACGCGAACTTTCGCATGTCCATGCTTGCCACTTTTGGATCGTTCAGTCGCTTTGATGATGCATGGTTCATCATCAACCATAATGTACTGGCCTGATTTTAGTTTTTGAATTTCAGTTCTACGAATTGACATTTTAATTCCTTTTTTTCTTTCTTTAATTGATATAATATTATCTAACATTCAATGAAAAATAAATTTCGCTTTTTAGTCTAGTTATTTCGCAAAGAATTCTATATCTTCAAAGCAATTGTACCATAACATTTGACCTCTACATTTGGAATATTCTTCCACATCGCATTCGGAATGATATTAATTGCCAGATCCTGCACCACAATCATGACATTGAGGTTCAAGGGATCTGCTTTATTTCGTTCATATATTTCTTTACTAATTCTAACATGAGAAAGCAAACACCCCTCAATTTTCCCGTTACATGAATTCTTTTTTTTTTAATAATAGAAATTAATAATTTCGAAAAGTAATGAACTTTATAAGGCTAAGTTGTGTATAGTTCTTCAACCAAAATTCAAATGAAAAACCCATTTCAAAATATACGAGATGAAAATCAAGTGGGAAAGCAATTAAAATTGTTCAAGTCCACACCCTCAGGAAAAAAAACCACAAAACCAATCCCTAAGCTCAAATCAGATAGAGTAAAAGAGCTTCAAGAGCAAGTAGAATACCACCAGCACCTCTATTACAACGCTCAACCCGAGATTAGTGACGAGGAATTCGACAAACTCTGGGAAGAATTAAAATCTCTCAATCCCAACAACGATGTTTTTTCTAAAATCGGGGCAGATTTCGACACTACTCTTAATAAAGTTCGGCACTTAATCCCAATGAATTCTCAAGCAAAGGTGACCAATTCCGCAGAGTTTAACAAGTGGGCAAGAAAGATGGGCTACGATCTGTTTATTACCCAGTTCAAGCTAGACGGGATAAGTGTAGAGCTTCAATATTTTGGAGGGAAGTTTAAGTGTGGAGTGACTCGAGGCGACGGGTTAGTAGGAGACGACATCTCGAACAATGGAAAAAAGATGATAGGTTTTGTTCTTGAAGTGAACCCCGAGTTTACGGGAGCAGTTAGAGGAGAAATAGTCTTAACCAAAGACATCTTTGGCGCAAAATATTCCAACGCTAAGAACAGCAGAAACATGGCGAGTGGAATCACTAAAAGGAAAGATGGCGTGGGAAGCGAAGACTTAACCATCATAGTCTACGACGCTATCAACATAAATCCCGCATATAAATTTAAAAACGAGATACAAAAACTCAAGTGGTTAGAAAATTACCAATTTAAAGTGGTGGATGCTCACACTTTCAAAACAATTCAGGAAGTTATCAACTATCGGGACGAAGTAATGACCGTAATTCGAGACCAGCTTAATTTCGACATCGACGGCTTGGTAATTAAGGGAACCGAGATTGATTTAGAGGATATGAAACGAACAAGACCGACCAAGCAAATCGCGTTCAAATTTGACCCCGAAGAAGTGGAGTCTACCGTAATAGATGTAGAATGGAGCGAGAGCGGAGCTAATTACACCCCAGTCGCGATCGTCGAACCCGTGTCAATTGCCGGCACTACCGTCCAGAGAGCAAGTCTTGCGAATCCGAACTTAGTAGAAGAGCTTAACTTAAAAATTGGTTCGAAAGTAATCGTATCTAAGAGAGGCGACATCATCCCGAAGATCGAAAGAATTGTCCACACGCCAGTAGACTCCAAGAGGGTTCAATACCCTTCTATATGCAACGCATGTAATACTCCATTAGTAAATGAAGGCACTCGATTATATTGTCCTAACAAAGACTGCTCTAAAAGAGCTTACCACAGGCTCCTAAAATGGATCAAAAAGCTCGAAGTGAAAAATTTCGGGGAATTGATCCTGAAACAATTGTTCGATTCAGGAAAAGTTCAAAAAATCGCAGACTTGTACGAACTCAGCGTTTCTGACCTCTTAAGACTGGATCGAGTGGGAGAAAAGTCTGCTCAGAAAGCGTTAGACAACCTACTAGCGGTGAAAGAGATTCCGTTGGCAAAATTCGTAGGCGGGTTCGCCCTCGAAAATATCGGAGAAGCTTTGGTAGATAAAGTGACAAACGCTGGATACAACACTTTAGAGAAGATTAGCAAAGCTACTGTGTACGACTTGGCGAGGGTAGAGTTGTTTGGGGACATTACTGCTAACCAGTTTCACAAAGAATTTCATGCCCTATATTTTGACATGCAAAAAGCGTTAGAAACCAACAAAATAAAAATAAGGAGTAGCAAAATGGGAAGCAACAAATTAGCAGGACTTACCTTCTGCTTTACGGGAAAACTCAAAACCATAACGAGAAACGAAGCGAATGCTCTGGTGACGGAACACGGTGGTACTCCAAAAAGCGGAGTGGTAAAAAACTTATCGTATTTAGTCACCAACGACACCAAACAAACGAGTAAATTCGTGAAGGCTCAAGAGCAAGGCTCGAAGATCATTTCCGAAGAAGACTTTCTCGCCATGATTAACGAGTAGTAAACATTAAAATTATATTTCTTTTTTTTATCATCAAAACTATATTCAAATTATTACTGATGAACATCCAATTCCTTCTTTATCCTTTATTCTTCCCAGAAATCTAAATGTCGCACCCTCATATCCACATGAAACTTTTGTAAAAATAGAAAGTAATAGTTCTAGGGAATTTTTTAATTATTTAAATCAGTTAGAGGAAGTGAAAGTTGAGGAGTCAAGAAGTTTTTATTTTCACATTTCTTTTTTTATATAATCCCATTTAAAAAGAAATATTAGTTTTTGTTTATTTCAATTATTAAAACACAAATGCAAAAAACGATTTATTATGGCGTTTAAGAAACTAGGGAAAGATTTAGAATCTATTATGCGAAAATTACGAGGATTACCTAAAATTGACAAAGATGTAATCAATTCAATTATTCAGGATTTACAAAGAGCTTTATTAAGTGCTGATGTAAAAGTTGAGTTAGTTTTTCAGATGACTGAAAATATTAAAAAAGCTGCGATGAACACTAATCTGAAAAGGGCGAGAAGGAAAGATTTTATAATCAAACTTGTTCATGATGAGTTAGTGGAAACTATAGGAGGGAAATCTGCACCTATTAGAATTAAACCGGGGAAAAGTAATGTAATATTACTGGTTGGAATTCAAGGTTCAGGTAAAACTACGACTGTTGGGAAGTTATCGAGGTTTTATAAGAGTAAAGGATATAAGGTGGCTGCAGTTACGACAGATACATGGCGACCAGGAGCATATGAACAACTTGTTCAGTTAACAGACCAAATCGGAGTGAAATGCTATGGAAATCCAAATGAGAAAAATGCCATTAAACTTGCTGTTAGAGAAACAAAAAAAGCTATTAATGCCGAACACGATATTATTATAGTTGATACAGCCGGTCGACATAAGGAAGAAAAGGAATTAATGAAAGAAATGGAAAAGATTGAGGCAAGTTTAAAACCTAACGAAGTAATCTTAGTAATCGACGGAAGTTTGGGGCAACAAGCCTATTCACAAGCAGAAGAGTTTGCAAAGGCTACTAATATCGGAAGCATTGTTGTTACCAAATTAGACGGAACAGCTAAAGGAGGAGGAGCACTTTCTGCTTGTGCTGCAACTAATCAATCTATAAGGTTTATAGGAGTTGGAGAAAAATTAGAGGACTTTGAAGAATTCAATCCAACAACCTTTGTAGGCACTCTTCTAGGTGTTCCGGATATAGAGGGTTTGGTTAGTAGAGTACAAGATGCTGAGATTGATGTAGATCCAGATATGGTTAAGCGAATGATGAAGGGTAAATTCACGTTGGAGGATCTTCTTAGTCAGTTGAAAGGTATTAAAAAGGTTGGAAATATGAAACAAATCTTAGCAATGATGGGAGGAGGCAATATTCCTGAGGCTTTAACCGATGATGCCGAAAAAAATCTGGAGAAATGGGAAGTGGTTTTAAATTCAATGACCCAAGAAGAAAAAGAGGATCCAAAAATTATTAAAAAAACTAGAAAAAGAAGAATTGCTATTGGAAGTGGCACAGACTACACTACAATAAATAGGATGCTCGATCAATATAATCAAATGAAGAAATTTATGAAGAAAGCCTTACAAATGCAAAAGAAAGGGAAAAAAGGTGGAAAAGGCTTGCCACCAGGTTTTGATAATATATTTAAAAAATTCGATGGATTTTAAACAGATTATTTAGTTTTGATTCGATTGGTAAATTTCTTATTATTTATTAAAAATATTTCCGATTATTCCAAAAAGGTTATAGATAATGGACAAACGCCTCTAGATATTTATAATCTGTGCTCAATTATTCGAGAGTCTTTCTGTTGTTCTTATTCGATAAGAAAAAACAATAATTTATACATCTATATTGATTCATTCCAAATTTTAATAAAGTTTGAAGGTAGCTCTTTAAGGTATTTAGGCTCTGATGAGAGATCTCAAGCTCTGCTCTTAAGAAAAGCATTGGATAAAATAATTGGGGTTGAAAAAACAAATTTCTTGGGAATGCAAAAATCTACTCCAGGAATTTTTGTTAAGAGATTGTTAAATGGTAAATCGGTTTTAGAAAACATTAATGATCTACATAATGATAAAATTTTGATTATTGACGAATTTGAAAAAGAAAATACACATTCAAATCTCATCAACTTGGAGGATTTAGATAACCTTAGTGAGTATTGTTATATTTTTCCTTTTCCTCAAAACTCACAGAGTACAGTTGATTTTTTGAGTATGGTTGATGAAAAATACAAATTAATATATACTTATCTTTCAAATATTAAAGGGATTGAAAATAAAATTTTGTATGTTAATTTTCTAATTGACCAGAAAGAGAATACAGATATAGAAGTAAATCTATGATATTAAAAAACGCGCTAATATATAATAATGGCTCGCTCCAGGATGGAGCTTTATTAATCGTTACCGGAAAGATTATATCTGTTATAAATGATAACTCTGAAGATGATGTAAAATTAATTCGAAGCAAAAATGAAGATGGGATAGAAATAGATTGCGAAAAGAGAAAAATTTTACCCGGTATAATCGATATCCATTCTCATTTAAGAGATATGGGACAGAGCGAAAAAGAAACATTTTCATCTGGAACATTAGCAGCAGCTTTTTCTGGAATTACGACAGTTTTTAATATGCCGAATACGATTCCTCCTGCGATAAACCCATCACAAATTAAAAAATGGATGAGAAAAGCAAAGAATAATATATTCGTGAATGTGGGATTTATTTCGGGGATTCCTAAGGACATGAATCTCAAAGAATTTATTTCAATTATTGAATTAGGCGTTATTGGTTTTAAAATCTATCCGTTGGGCTCTTTAAACGATATAGATTGGACAAATTATTTGAATGTTCAGAAAATTCTTAGTATCTCGTCCAAATTGAAGATTCCCATATTTATACACCCAGATTGGCCCGTATCTCCAGAAAAAAAGAAGGAAATTCATAGTAGTGGTACATCGAATAATGTGCCCATATTAGAATTACATAATAATCTGTACCCCGCCTCTCTAGAAGCTAAATACGTGAACTTTGTTCTCGATAATTATTATAAAATTATTGCAGATTTGGATTTGAGCTCGGAAAATTATCCAATTGTACATTTTTGCCATATTAGTTGTAAAGATAGTTATTCTTTAATACGAAAAGCTTTGGATATGAAACCAAACTTAAAAATCACTTTCGAAGCAACACCACACCATCTATTATTGGCAAACACCATACAACTAAGCAATCCTAATTTAGGGAAAGTTCTACCACCTTTGAGAGATAAGGAACACTCCCTATTTTTATTTAAGGAACTCAAGGAAGGGAACATAAGCCTTGTAGGCACGGATCATGCGCCTCATACACTGAAAGAAAAAGAACAAGATTATTTAGACGCACCTTCGGGATTTCCCGGATTTGAGACTTACCCATTAACATTATTAGACAAAGTTTGGAGAGATGAGCTTTCTCTTAAAACTTTTGTTAGAGTTTCTTCAGAAAATCCCGCCAAAATTTTTAATATAAAGAATAAAGGATTAATCAAAGCAGGCTACGATGCTGATTTAATTATAGTTAATAAAATTCCAGAACACATCATTAACACAGAAGTGTTCAAAACAAAAGCAAAATTTTCCCCCTATGAAGATTATAAAACCACTGTTCAAATATGGAAAGTATTTTTAAGTGGGATCGAAATAAATAACGATGATACTGAACCTAAGGGTATTATCATAAAACAATCTAATTAAGTTATTATTAACCGTCTACTATTATATACTGAAAGCAATTTCTAAGAGTGAGAGCATGTCAGATGAAGAATTATTTACATTAGAAGAAGGAAAAACTCTAATAAAGTTTGCGAGGGAAAATATTGAGCATTTCCTTAAAAATAGCAAAAGAATTATAATTCCCGATGGTTTGAGGGAGAAATTTTCGGACAAATATGGTGCTTTTGTGACTTTAAATGTTTATAATATAAAGGGCAATCCGTTAAGAGGTTGTATCGGTTATATTGAACCTAAATTTCCGTTATACGATGTTGTTCATAGGGTATCAGTAAGTTCTGCTACAGAAGATCCACGTTTTCCATCTGTCACACTTGAAGAAATGGATGAATTAGTTATTGAACTTTCAATTTTAACTCCCCCAAAATTAATAGAAGTAACCGATCCTAATGAATATCTTGAAAAAATTGTAATAGGAAGAGATGGGCTCATAATAGAGAAAGGCATGCGAAGAGGTTTATTGCTCCCACAAGTTCCTGTTGACCACGATAGAAATTGGGGTGCGGAAACTTTCTTAGAACACACTTGTAATAAAGCATGGCTTTCTTCTGAGGCTTGGAGAAATATAAAAACTACCAAAATATATTCTTTTCAAGCAATATTATTTGAAGAAAAAGTTCCACGAGGAGAAGTTGTTCGGAAATATCTTACTTCATCCTAATTCTGCAATCATATTTGGTGAAAATTATGGAAAATTATGAACATATGATTCTAGCAATAGATGTTTCAACTAATTCCGTGAAGGTCGGTTTAGTTTCAGATGATTTAAAATTAGTTCAATTCAATAGTCAAAATATCAAAGTAATCAATGAGGATATAGATGGTTTTATTAAAAGTTTTGACATGGATGACCTCTGGAATAAAATAACTATTGGAGTAAATCAAATTCTTAATAAGATTAAGAATAGAAATATCAAAATAATGGGAATATCGACTTGTGCTCAAAGGATTGCATCTGTTTTTTTAGATGGTAAGGGAAATGTTGTTTACGGAGGGCCCAATATCGATATTCGAGGAATAGATTCAGCTTATCTAATAGAGGATGAATTTTCAGAAAAAGATCTATTTGAAATAACCGGTCATAGCCCTTCTTTATTATTTTGCTTAGCCAGGTTATTATGGTTTAGAGAAGAAGAGGAAGAAACTTATGCAAAAATAGATAAAGTACTAATGTTAGACGATTGGTTAGTATACCGACTTACGGGAATTTTCGTTAGTGATTTCTCATCTGCGGCTGAATCTCAGTTATTAAATATAAAAAAAAGAGAATGGAGTTCAGAAATAATACAAACCTTTGATTTCAACCCAGATTTTTTTCCTGAAATTGTGGAATCGGGAACTCTAGTTGGTGATTTAAAGCCTGAATTAGTTAAAATATTCAACTTTAATCATAGTAATATTCCTATAATAAAAGCAGGGGGCGATACTCAAGCAACCCTGTTAGGTATGGGAGTTATTGAAAAAGGAGATATAGGCATTAGTTTAGGTACAACAGCCCCTCTCCATCTCGTAGTAGATAAACCGATCATTGACCCAATGAATAATTATTGGACGTCGTGTCACTCTATAGAGGGAAAATGGTTATTAGAAGGGCATGCAGGCAACACCGGTGCTTCTTATAATTGGTTTAAAAAGTGTTTTTTATCTAATTTAGGAGATAATCCAGATATCTTGATGGATAAATATTTAAAGATGTCACCTCCAGGAGCTTTATCAACCTATGCATATTTAGGTCCAGAAAACATGAACATTAAAAATCAAACTTCAATAAAAAGAGGGGTATTTGCTTTTCAACCTCCTATGATGATATCTGAAGAACTCCCAAAAATTGAAGATTTTGCTAGAAGTGTTCTTGAAAATATCGCATTCGGAATATTTGAAAATTATCATGCTCTAAATAGCTATGCAGATTTAGAAACAAGAACTTTTTGTGGCGGAGGTATGGCTAAATCAGAAGAATTTTGTAAATTGTTAGCAAATGTGGTAAATTCTGAAATTTCAATCCCCTTTGTAAAAGATTCAGCTTTTATAGGAGTGGCAATGAATACTCTGAAAGCTTTAGATGTTTATTCAGATTATAATACTATGATTAAAGAGCTCTTTAAATATGAGAAAATTAAGAGTGATCCTAGTATTTCAGAGAAATACAAATCTATTTACCTAGAATGGAAAAATTTAAAAAATAAAGTCGATAAATTGTAATTTCTTTCTCGCTCAATTTATTAAATTTTTATAAAGGAGAGTTAATTATTATATTCAAAAGTTGTATTAGTAAGTTAGGGGTGAAAGTAATTGTCAGAATTTAATAGTATAGAATCGTGTTTGAAGGAAATCGAAAACCGTTATGTTAACACTGAAAAAGTCAGAAGAAAATTAGCTAATTATGATGAACCCATACAGTTAACATTCTTAGATACTAACCGCAATGTTTTGCTTCTGGTAAATAAAGACCAAGGAATTGAGGTAAAGGATAATACTAGCGATGAGAACGCTCCCGTTAAAATTGATTTTGTATCCGAAAAGACAATGATAGAGCTATTCAATAAGGAGCTTGGAGCGGTAAAAGCGTATTCTTCTGGTAAAATTAAGGTTATTGAAGGAAAAATAAAGAATTTAATGAAACTAAGAAGTTTAATGTTTTAAGAAAATTTAATTATTTATTTTAGAGATTCTAGCTTTTATTATTTGATCTTGATTAATCTAATCACAAAAATAACTAATTATTTTTTATTTGAGTTGAGAAATTATGAGAGCTTTTATAACTGCAAGTATATCTGATGAAGTTTTAAAGGAATTGAAAAAGAAAGTTGATGTTACTTATGAGAGTTGGAGAGATACAGGAAACATCTATTTTGATGTTAAAGAGATGATTGAAAAATTAAAAGATTACGATATTTTTATTACGGTCGCAGATGATTTAAAAAAAGCTGAATTATTTGAAAACACTAATTTAAAATTGATTGGGGCCTGTCGGGGTGATCCGTTTAATATCAATTTAGAGGCAGCTACTAAAAATAGAATTCCTGTTATTTATACTCCTCTTAGGAATGTAGTTGCAGTTGCTGAATTAACTGTAGGATTAATCATTTCATTGGCAAGAAACTTAACTCAACTAGATAAGTTCTTGCATTCAGATGATTTTGAAGTCATTGATTTTGAAGATTGGATAAAATGTTACAATAGGTTCATGGGTAGCGAACTATTGGATAAAACAATTGGGATTATTGGTTTTGGCCAGATAGGACAACGCGTTGCCGAACGATTAAAACCATTTGGTGTTGATTTTCTCGTTTATGATCCTTATGTAACAGATGAGATCGTTAAAAAATACGGAGTAAAAACGGATGTAGACACACTAATGAAAAATTCCGATTTCGTTACTATTCATGCAGCAGCAACTGATGATAACGATAATTTAATTAACGAGGAACGGATAAAAATGATGAAAAACACAGCTTTTTTAATAAATATGGCTAAAGGAAGCATAGTAGATTATGGTTATTTATATGAAGCTTTAA
>JAUWDN010000215.1 GCA_030608765.1 Promethearchaeota archaeon | reverse complement strand
ACATATTTTCTCACAGTTTTATTAGTGTTTAAGAGATTACTATATGAGTTCCATAATGTTTTGGAGGAAGAACTTTCATTATAGAAGAGATATTCACAAGCATTTCCATTTCTAAAATATGTAAATAAAACTCGCGCAACTTCGTCGTCGTATTTCTTTAATTCCGCCCTTGAAAAATTCGAATTGTTTGCGAGTAAAGATTTTAACAATGTCGCAGCAATATCGGCGCTAGCCAATCCACATAAGATTCCTTCGTAAAAAAATGCTGTAACTAATCCTGCTGCTTCTCCTAGCACGATTACGCGATCTTTTGAAAAGGAGCTTATTGGATGCTTCGAAATACCTCCACTTATAAATGGAATATTTTCGTCCCAATTTATTCCTTTCATAAATGGTTGAATTTTTTGATAGTTCTTTAGAATTCTGATTAATTTAGCTTTGAGTTCAGCGGGATTTTCTTTGTCCCCTAAGTATCCTGTTGCAATTCTTCCTTTTCCAACATTAAAGAAAAACGGGCCATTCTGACTAATATTAGGATTTAGATGAAACATGTATTGGAAATTGAAATTCTGATCTAGAATGGCTTCATCAGCGTAAATATTAGTATAAATTCCCATGGACGAATCAGGAACTCCAAATCCTAAAGATTTTTGTAAAGGAAAACCTCGAGAACCTGTGGCTAAAACCAGAAGTTTAGTAGAAAAAGATTCCCCTTTGTTATTAATGACTTCAATGTAGTCCGAATGTCGTACAATTTTTGCTATATTCTCGTTAAATCGAGTAGTGCCACCTTGGTCTCTAAATTTATCGATAAGTTTTTTGATTAATATTTCTGTATGAGAAATTTTACCGAGCGGTGCTCCAAATTCTTTAGAGTGTAAAAGTCCATCGTGCTTTTCACTTTTGTAATTTAATTGAGTAAATGGTCGTGGAAATATAGAATCGTCGTTCCAGAAAATATCGTCTACAAACGGTTTATTGTGTTCAGCAAATATGTTAGTTCTCACGGGGATTTCTCGATCGTAGTCTTGTGCTTCTACAAGAAGCGTTTTTGCATATTTTGAAGCTTTATAAGCGAACGATGCTCCGGAGATGCCGGCACCGGTAACAATAAAATCAAAAAAATTCATATATAAAATCCCAAAATCATTAACCATAAAAAAAGGTTATTTTATTTTTCCGATTCTTAGAAGTCTGGTTTAAATTATGTTTTGAATTGCTTTTGTCATCTTATCTAAATTTAGTTCGGCCATTCCAAGAGGGACATTAGACTCATATAACACCACAATTAGTAATGGATCTAATTTCCAAGGAATATTTATTATTTTTGAAAAAACCTTTTCACCATTTTCTAAACTAAAAAAGTTTAAAGTATATTCGTTTGCTACAATATGTCTAATCTCCAACTCTTTTAGAGACGATAAGAGGATTTCATATGGTAGGGAGGAAAAGATTACTTTTCCGTTAATAGAAAATAGAGCAGCGCCTAATATTTCATTTTGGAGAGTTAATCTGTTAAAAAGATCGATGATTTTTTTGTATAGAGGCTGGTTTGAAACTAATTCATCTTCTCCAGTAATAATTGAAACAATTTTTGCATCAAATTCTGAATTCTCAATCACTTCATAGGATTGGACTTCGTTATTTTCTAGAAACTCTTTAAATTCTTGAACTATACTTATTAAGCGAGATTCTATAAACAGTAGACTAGCACTTGTATCTGCTAAGATGGCATAAATATAATCCCCCTCAACCTTAAAAGCAATGCGAAAACCACCCATTTCGAGAATTTCAGGTGTTTGCTTAGAAATAACGCTTTCAGAAAACGAAAATATTGCTGAGAAAAAAGGAGTTATCAAATTTGGTTCTATGTTCTCAAAATCACTTGTGATATTTCTACTGTATAAGCAAGCTCCTGCCTTGTTTAAAATAAAAAGTGAGTGTATCTTCATCTTGAACTATACTGAAATATAATTATAGAAAGATAAAAGAAATTTACTCTTTTAAGTATTTTTAAAAGATTAAAATTGACTTTCTAAGGTTATTTCACTAAAATAAAACATAACTAATTCGAGCGAAGCAAAAAAGGTAGCTAATTTCTTTTTTTTATAATCATGATCTTTAAATAGAAGGGGTAATGTTCCTAATTAAGAAAGTTGTGTGGTAATGTAGAACTATCTCACATCTTTATAAACATGTAAAAATTGAAGAAAAATGACTGAAAATGACTTAAATAAAATTCGGCTTAAAAAAGCTGAAATGCTGTTAAAAACTCAATCTATGCCAACTGAAATCGTTAAAATTCATTCGGGGGAAGAATTTAATCAACTGAAAGCTGATTTCCCAGACAAAATTTTAATAATAGATTTCTGGGCAGTATGGTGCTCACCGTGTATGATGTTTGCCCCCGTATTTGAAAAGATTCAAAAGGAGCAATATCAAGATTTTATCTTTGTTAAGGTAAATGTAGACGAAGTAGGTTCCATCGCCCAGGATTATAGAATTACGGGAATCCCAACCACGCTGTTTATTAAAAGCGATAAAGTTATCCATAAAGTAGTTGGCGCAGTAAATGAAGAATATATGAGGAGAGTCTTAGAAAAGCTAAGATCGTTTACTTAATTTATTTTTTATCTTTAATTATTAATAGTTGTTATTGAGCAACAAAAGCAAATTTGGTGAAAATCCTTGGAAAGTATATCAGAACAATTAAAAAATATGGTAGAAGAGAAGAAAGTTTTCAAAAGCGGAAAGCTATTCAAATGTATTTTAGGACTTAACGTAATAGAATCGAACGTCTTTTCGTATTTACTAAAACACGACAACGTGACTACAATGGAATTGACTAACATGTTTAAAAAAGATAGAAGCTCAGTCCAAAGAGCACTAATAGAGCTAAATAAACTTAATATCATAGAGAAACAATCGATGTCGTTAAAAGAATTCAACGAGAAATCAGGTGAAGGGGAAACAAATAAGCGCGGATATTTATATGTTTATGGTGCAAAAGAATTGGAAACAATCAAGGACCAATTACGTGGTTTACTTGACAAATGGTACAATTCCATGTCAGGATACATCGATAATCTGGACAGTACATTTGATTGCTTTGAAAAACAAGGAGAACTTTGTTAATTTTTAATTTTCTCAATTATTATGTACTGAGTTCTTTTAGATTCTCGTTGGAAAAAAAACAGAAAAAAAAGAAATTAGAATGGTAGAATTATTAAGGTGACACCCAGTAGTATGCCAAGCAATATAGCAACGATAACATAGAGTATAAAAGCCACAATGGTTACTGCTATTGCACCAAAGATTCCTGTATGATGACGAGCACTTATTATCAACCAAGCTACAATTAAAACAATTACCCATGCTACCCAACCACTTAGGAACAAAAATGTTAGGGCATAAATAACCGTTATTACGAAAGAAGTTAAAAATACTGATCCAAACTCTGTGTGTCTCGCACTACTGAATAAACTCAAAGCGATTTTGAGAAATATAGCCATGACAATTAGAAATATCAAGTATAATATTAGAAACCACATGATATCTTCAAGGGTGCCAAAAGTTTGAGCCCAATCTTCGTTAAAAATTTCAAATAACATTATAAAACCTCATTTCTATTTGTAATATTTCTTAGAATTTCTTGAAATAT
>JAUWDN010000298.1 GCA_030608765.1 Promethearchaeota archaeon | reverse complement strand
GATATTTGTTCCAAGTTCCTCGATTTTAATTTCAAGTTCGCTTACTTTAGAGTTTGCGCCCTCGAGATTAGCTTTCAACCCTTCATTTTCAGAATTTAATGTAGCACTATTTTTCGTTTTTTCTTCCAATTTTGATTTAGTATCGCTAAGTTCCGCTTTTGTGCTATCAAAGCTGGATTTAGTACTTTCTAATTCACTTGTTGTATTTTCGAGACTTACTCCTGTGGATTTAAGATTACTCTGCGTTCTATTCAACTCATTTTTAGTATCAGTTAGTTGCTTTTCTAAATCGTTGACTTTAGCCCGTAAGTCTAATAGGAAGCGGCCCTCAACCTTCTGGCTTTTATCTGGGTGCTCTTCAGCTTTTTGCCAATCTATTGTAATTTTCCTCACTCTCTTGTATGATATTTGATTTTTTTGGTAGGTTATTTTTATTATATTATAAAATATATAATGGATCTGTTTTAAAAATCTATTTTATAATAAATTAATATTTTATAGTAACAATTGTGTAAAATTTATTTATCTTACGGTTGTTATAATATAATAATAGCGATTCTTCAGTTTATTGTGATTTTGTGTGGATAGAGAAGATGATTCAAAATTTGAAATGGAATTTATATCAACTTCTGGAGTTTACAAAACCCCCTTCTCTTTGATTATAATTGTTCAATTATTTATCGGGGGCTTAGTTTTGTTTTTTGTGAATCTGTGGTTTATTAACAGCTTATATTATCTTCTAACAGGATCGCAATTTTATTCCTTTGGATTAAGAGCAGAGTGGTACTATTGGTTACTACTCCCTCTAAACATTTATGGTAATATCTTTCTATTTGTATTTACAGTTATTATATTTTCAGCGGGGATTTTTAGGTTATTGAATAAACTATCTCCTCCTCGAGAAGGCGTATTTGAGAGAAGGAGTAAAGATTGGAAGTATATGCATAGGAGATTCTGGACAGCATTTTTTCCTATTTGGTTGGCAAGAGCGTTACCTTTACCTTGGCTTGACATTATTGCTTATAGATTTTTTGGTACCCGAGTCGGTAGAAGTGTTGTTTTATACGAAGGATATGTTGATCCGGTGTTTGTAGAAATTGGTGATTTTACTATGACTTCGTTAAATATCTGTATTTTTTCGCACCTAATCTATCAAGAAAAAGTGCTTATTAAAAAAGTGAAAATAGGAAAAGCGTGCGTGGTGGGACCCCACACTATAATCTCACCAGGAACAGTCATGGAAGATTTTGCAGTATTAGGAGTAAATAGTTACACTCGAATAAACCAGAAATTAGAAGGAAATTTAATTCATGTAGGTACTCCAGTGAGTATTACATTACCTATTCAATCAGTAGAAGGTTCTCAGCAAAAAGCTGTGAAAGTGAAAGGAGAGACAAAAAAGCCTAAAGAAAAACAAAGTGGAACTGCATCGAATTTAAAGGAGGGAAAATAATTGTATTCACCAGCGAGTTTAAAGGGGGAATCGCCCGTACCTATTGACGAGAGGATCAGAAACAAGTATTTAATTCTATATATAGTAATAATTATCTTTAGCTTTATTCCATGTTCTCTTTTTGAAATCTGGTATGTTGATTATTTCTGGAGCGAGTCCTTCTTTTGGGCATTTTTTTTACTTTTTCCTTTTAATGTTTTAGTTGCTATCTATATCGTTCAATTTACTGCAATTTTGACTTCGGTTTTAAT
The DNA here is from genome assembly GCA_030608765.1 of Promethearchaeota archaeon. The sequence continues at coordinate 1,009 of JAUWDN010000298.1, read as the reverse complement.
TTTAAAAGTAGTAAATCTTATTCACTTTCCAAAAGAGGGAAATTTCAAGCGATCCTTAGAAGATCGGGATTATCTTTTTTGGAATATCCGAAATATTATCAAGAAATGGCCATTATTTGTTATGGCGTCAAATCCATTCCCGTGGTTCAAAAATCGTTTTACTTTACGGTTTTTTGGTGTAAAAATCGGTAAAAAAACAATATGCGATAACAGTTGGATTTCTTCAGAATTCGTATCAATTGGCGAGAACGTTATTATAGGAATGAATTCTACGGTTTTGAGTTTTGGAATTGAACAAGATAATTTTATCTTGAAAAAAATAAGAGTAGGGAATGATGTACTTATTGGAGCAAAGTGCGTGATTTTACCTGGTACGGTTATTAAACGAAAAGTAAAACTTGTAGCTCATTCTTACACGAATCATAATGCTGTTTTAGAAGAGGATTCGATTTATAAAGGGCATCCAGCAAAATTAAAAAAAGCTAAGTAATATGATAACCGAGAAAAGCTTAAAGATTAATACTCAAGGTAATTTAAAGTCGAAAAAGAGACTTGTGATAATATCTGACACACATATTACTCATGCTGCGGGAGCTTTTAATCTTCACGCCTATAACATCGGAATTGAAAAAATTAATAAAATTAAGAACGCATCGATATACTTAAACTTAGGAGATAGCACCCATTTAGGAACTTTATTGGATTATGAATACGCTTTGGAGCAATTTAAAAAATTTGATGATGAGGTAAATGATGTAATTCTTACAAGTAAAAATATTGTTGATACTGCTTTATTAGAAAAAAAAGCTGATGTCTTTAAATCTATTTGGGCTCAAAGAGGAGAGCTTTCAACAAAATTAAGAGATGAATTACTAAAAGAAAAAGATAATCTGTTAATGAATTTAGGAAGCGAGCAAAATCTATTAATTAGGTCAAAAGACTTAGAAAGATTGTTAGGTATTTTCGAAAAGCTTAATGAAACTGCTAATCTTCTCAGCTATCAAAAAGT
>JAUWDN010000244.1 GCA_030608765.1 Promethearchaeota archaeon | reverse complement strand
ATTAACTGAAGCAAAGAACCACGCTGAGGCTTTGATTTATCAAACAGAGAAGTTGTTGAAAGAAAACGAGTCGGTAATAGGAGATTTAAAATCGAATATTCTTGAAAAAATCTCAGATCTCAGGAGTGCGATGGAATCTGATGATGTTGTTCGAATAAAGAGTTCTATGGAAACTTTACAGAATTCTCTACACGAAGTTTCATCTCGAATTTACGGTCAACAGCAAGGTCAAGCTCATGGTGCCCATCAAGGTGCTCCACCTGGAGGCATGGGTGGAGATAATTATGGACATCAAGGAAAGTCTCAAGACGAAATTGAACAAGAGCAATTTCGCAGAGCTACAGGTCAAGATGATGCCGTAGTTGATGCTGAATACGAATAAGTTTAAAGTTATTTTTTATTTTTTATTTCTATAAAATAAGATTAAAAGGAGTTTAGAATTATGGTAAAAAATTATTATAAAGTTTTAGGGATAGAGAAAGGAGCATCTAAGGAGGAAATTAAGAGAGCCTTTCGAAAATTAGCAAGAAAATATCATCCCGATGTTAACCCTGATGAGGGTAAATCAGGAGAGAAATTTAAAGAAATAAACGAGGCTTATAGCCTCCTAAATGACGATAAAAAAAGAGAAATGTACGATAAGTTTGGAGTTGTAGAAGGAGACCCATCATCATATCAACAACGAGGAGGGGTTCCTGGAGGAGGAAGAGTGCAACGAGGTCCTGATGGAAACACATATTATTATTCAACCTCTGGAACGCCTGGGAATTTTGATTTTAGCGAAATTTTTGGCAACTCCCGAAACTCTAACAGAAGACAATCATCGGGCGGTTATGATTTTTTTAACGATTTAGGAGATATTTTTGATGTTTTTTCCAATAGGGGAGGGAGTACGAGAGCAAGGTCTACTAGATCACAAAATTTCCCAAGGGAAGGCGAAGACTTACGATACGATATGGAAATAAGTTTTATGGATGCTTTCCTTGGAGGGAAAAGACAAGTTAAATACAGAGATCCCAATACGGGATCAAATCAAGCGCTAACGGTAACCATTCCTAGAGGAGTTAGAAACGATCAAAAACTTAGGCTTAAAGGAAAAGGAATGCCCGGTGAAAATGGAGGATCTCCAGGAGATTTGTATATAGCAATCCATGTAAAAGAGGATAAATTATTTGAAAGAGATGGTGATGATATTTATATCGATCACGAAATTCCATTTACCACTGCTACATTAGGAGGCAAAATTCAAGTTCCAGGAATAGAAAAAATAATAAATGTTACAGTTCCAGCAGGAACAAAAAATTCGACAGTATTACGATTAAAAGAAAGAGGTTTTTATAAATTAAACTCTGAGGAGAGAGGGAATCAGTTAGTAAGAGTAAAAATAAAAATTCCGAAGAGAACGAGTAAGAAGCAAAAAGAATTATTAGAACAATTAAAAGCAACAGGTTTGTAAAAAGGTGAATCAAATGGAAATAATTTCAGATTTAAATGTAAGTTCAGAAATATGCCCTGAATGTGATGGTAATATAATTTCCCTAAATCAAATAGGGGAGATTGTTTGTTCTCAGTGTGGATTAGTTATAAGTGAAAGAAGTGTGGATGTAACTCATAGCGATAAAAGAGCTTACACATCTCAAGAAAAAAAGCAAAGAGAGCATACTGGTGCTCCAATTTCAAGCTTACTTCCAGATATGGGTTTAACCACTGTAATTAACAAAAAAGATATTAAGGATCCAGATTTAAAAAGAGCTGTAAAATGGAATACCAGAATTACGTGGGAAAAAAGGAATTTACTTATAGCTACGACAGAGTTAAAAAGAATATGCAGTAATTTAAACCTTCCGAATCATATAAAATTTGAAGCAATAAAATTGTATAAAGAAGCTTTTAAGAAGAAGCTACTCCGAGGAAGATCCATTAATTCTATGATAGCTGCTAGTATCTATTTGGCGATTAGATTAAAAAAAATACCTCGTACATTACAGGAGATTTTAGAAGAATCGGCAGAAAACGAGAAGGATATTAGAAGGTGTTATCGCGTTTTAATTAGAGAATTAAACATAAAATCCCCTAATACAGACCCAAGCGCTCTAATACCTACCTACATAGCTAATTTAAACTTAAATCACGAAGTAGAGGAAACTACTACAAAAATAGTGAACACTTTCTCTTCGAACTTTTCAACGAGCGGAAAAGACCCTAAAGGAATTGTAGCAGGAGCTTTATACTTAGCATGTAAAATAAAAGGTTTAGATTTGACGCAAAAACAGATTGTTGATGTCGTAGGGGTGACAGAAGTTACTCTACGCTCTAGATTTAAAGAGCTTTCTACTAAGTTAAAAATTAAAGTTTAGGCATCATATTTTAACTCACCAATAAAAAAAGAAAATAAAAATATTTTATTAGTTTCTATTATTTCGCTTACCATTCATACTTCCTAGGACCAGCCCAAATGAGCATTATAGCAGGAAGCATTACGAATACTCCAGTTATATAGAACCAACCGAAAATCACAAAAATTATACCCCAAATAAACATCCATGGAACATTTTTACTGCCTAATTTTAATGTCCACCCGTATAATGTTTCCCAGTCTTTTTCTCCGCACGGTTTTGAAAATTTAGGTCTAATAATGAATAACGATACAACTATTGATATAATCCCACCGATTAAAGGCCATATTAATCCTACTATTGGATTTGAAACAGGGTATACGACTCCTGGAAATAGTAATGCATAAGCAGCTCGACCTTCTTCCCAAAGTATCATTGTTGGTATTAACACGGCTAGTTCGATAAGAATCCTAATTATTCCTAGCGTAAATAATATTATCCAAGCCCATTTCCCTAAACCAGACACCCATCCGGCGTGTTTCCATTCACTTTCTCCCATTTTTTTCTACCTTATAGTTAAATATAGTATTTCTAATACATTTTGAATTTTAATTGAAAATTATGATTATATTCATATTCCTTACATTTAAAATTGATCATAATATATTAATAAATTTCGGAGCAATCTTCATGTAATTTAACAAGTTACAGTAAAATAAAAAAAGAATTTCAAATAAATTAACAGTTTGAACCAAATTTAAGTCTCTGGATTAAGAATTTCTCCAACATAATAAAGACCAACAAGATTTCCACGTTTTTGGAATTTTCTCGACACTAGTAGGATTATAACGTGCTCGTTTTCGTCGATGTGCCCTGTTTCAACACCAAACCTTACTGATTGCTCGATTAAACTCTCAATGTCTAAATTGAAAAAATCAATATTCTCTATAAATATGGGTTGTACACCCCAAATAAGGTTTAATTCTCGCGCAGTTTTTTTCGAGGGTGTCATTGCGATGATCGGTAAGGGAGGTCTGAATTTAGAAATCATCTTTGCGCCATAGCCTTTTCTTGTAATAACTA
>JAUWDN010000122.1 GCA_030608765.1 Promethearchaeota archaeon | reverse complement strand
GGAGATAAGTATCTTTATGCTCCAAAAGAATTTATGTATTGTGGAAATGTGGTTCCTGCTAAGATATTAGCGGAAGAAAAGAAACTGATAGTCGATATTTCGTTAAAATTATCTACCGAGTTAGGTTTAAAGGGTATTAACGGATTTGATTTCGTTTTAAGAAACCACTATCCCTATTTAATGGAGATTAACCCCCGAATTCCTGGATCAATTAGAGCTTCTGAAGAGGCAATGAATATAAATTTATTAGATTTACATATAAAGAGTTTTACGGACAAGGGATGGGAATTAGTTAAAAAGACGCTGAAGGATGCGAAAATCGAAAACTTTACAACCAAAATGATTTTCTTTGCTCCTAAAGAAATCGATAAAAATCTATTAAATAAAATTAATGACTTGGAATACGTTCACGATAAGTCGGAACCAGCTAAAAACATTTACAAAACCGAACCAGTTTGCACTATTTTATATAAGGCTAAATCTTTTTCTGATTCTTATTTGGGTAGTTTAAAAGTAGTAGATAAGATAAAGAAGATAATTAAATAGTCTAAGAGTTATTGTTTGATAATAGATTTGATTTTAGCTATATAACTTCTTAGGATTTTCTCATCTCCTTCGGACACAGCGATTGCGAGTATCCTGCTTTCGTCTAATTCGTGGATAATAATTGAACCGTGATCTCCTCCAATTATCGAGAATTCCAAACCTCCTTCTAATAATATTCCCGCTAAATTATAAATCGCGGAAGTCATTGCGGATATAATCGGTTCTGGCATAGTAGATTGAACTTTAATCGGTAAACCATCTTTGGTGATGATGGCGATAACTAACGCGTTTGGAATTGCTCTTTTAAGAGCCACAAAGACTTCCTCCTTGATGAGATCGCTCGTTTCTATAATTGCAGACATTTTTATAGCTAATTTTCTTAGTGATCGTATGTAAAAATCTAACCCTTCCAGTTCTGCCAATTCTCTATCTAAATAGGCGATTAGAGCCATAAAATCTGTTAAAATTGATAGGATAATTCTTTTATTGCCAGTAATTAAAGTATACGAGCTTTTTTGGTTTAAAGAGTCGTTTAACATTTTTGACGAAAGGAACACCAAGCTACTACTCGCAGCAGAGAGTTCAGATTTTGTCATGTGGATGTCTTCTTTTAACTCGCTCACGATATGTGTTCCTCCGTGCGTTGAGATAGAAATACCAAGAATGCTTTTCTGGTCTTTAATTTCGGTATTTAATAAATCTGTTAACTCATGATTTAATTGTTTCATATGTTCTTCTTTAGACATGAGAATATAATAATACTAATCAAATTTAAAGATATACCTATATTAGTAAAAACAGAGTTTAAAAATAAATCCTAATATGGAATTCTTTTTTTTCCATTTTTATTCGCAATGGTATCTTTTTTTAACTAAAAATTATAAAGAAAATCTTATATTATTATTCATAAAATAGATAAGAAATTCTAGTTATTCGAGAGAAGTTAACATGGGAGAAGACGATAGGGACAGAATTATTCGCGAATTACGGGAAGAATTGAAAAAAGTTATTAAAAAATTCGAGAATTATGATTTTATAATAAAGAGTAAAGAGGATCTAATAAATAATTTAAATACATCTCTAACATTGAAGGACGATCAAATCAAAACAATGATTGATTCAATGAACTTAAAGGAGCAGCATATTGATACGCTAAACAAATCTTTAGGGATCAAAAACCAGAATATTAAAGCTTTAGAGACATCCCTCAATTTAAAGGAAGAAGAAATGAAAGAATTGAGCTCTTCTACTGTTAAGAAAAATCTACTAGAAGAAAAGGATGAAGAAATAGAAGAATGTTCGAAAAAACTAACTATTTTAACGGGGGAATTAGAAAAAGCCGATGAAGATTTAGAAGCGTTAGAAGCTGAAAATGAAAAATTACGGAATAATCTTGCCTCTGAATCCGATGATAAAATTATCGATTCCACCTTTAGAGAAATTTCTAAAGAAGATATTTTGAAAAAAATAAGGGATATACTAGGGAATGCGGTTCACAACGTCACAATCGCGGTTCTTGATATTAACGACCTACAAGATTTACACCTCTACGAGGTGCGTTCTTCCGTTAATGTGAAAATAATGTGTAACATCGATCCAAGTCGCGAGGACGATGCTGAACTTTTAGAAGAGTTAGAAAGTTTAGATAACATTACAATTCGAATGTATGAAGATCGTGATAGATACGTAATTGATCGCGACGGTGAGGAATTATTATTTTCAATTGTTGGTGAGGGGGAAAACAATAATTTAATACTCTACACAAAAGATGTAAAACACCAGAGATTGCTACGAAGTTTGGTTATGGAAGGTTGGTTGCGTGCTCGAAAACTAGATTAAATGAGAAAAATTACGCGATTTCTCAATTAAATATCAATATACGATCTTTTTCTTTTATCAAAATGGGCGAGCTGATTATAGCCAACCCGCTTCAATAAATTCGTTGTTTCTTTAAATCTATATGCGATTTCTTTCGGCTGGTGAGCGTCTGAACCTAAAAGAATGGGGATGTCTAGATCATACATTTCTCTTATGATCTCTTCGCTAGGATATTGTTCGTTAACTTCTTTCCTCAAACCGCTAGTATTGATTTCAACTGTCAAATTCCTCTTTTTTATTAACTCCAGAGTCTCGATTACCTTCTCCATAATAAGTTTTTTATTTTCAACTCTTTTATCGAATTTTTTGGGCAAATCGAAATGGGTGACAATATCTAATTCAAAAGTGGGTGATTTGATCATATCTTGTAGAGTGGTGTAGAATTCTAAGTATACTTCGTCGTTCACATCGTATTCCTTGTACTTATTTAAAAAGCGACCGTCATCAAAAGCAAAAATACCTACCTTTCCGAATAGCACGTGAACGGAGCCATAGATATAATCTAACTTACCAATATAATTTTTGAGATATCGATTAAGAATGTGATCCTGATTTTCAAAGTAATCAATTTCGAAAGCAAACCTTAATTTAATTTGACCTTGGTATTTCTCCCTTAACTGTTCCAACTGCTTAATATATCCATCCACATCGTTTAAGGTCATTGCATAACGTTCATATGGGATTTGTTCAAGAGAAGGGATCTCTGAAATTAGATATTCGTAAGGGAAGTGGTCACTAATTCCAATAACATTTAAATCAAGTTCAATAGCTTTTTTTACGTAATCTTCGATGGTACCAATAGCATGCTTACAAAGCGAGTTATGAGTATGCCAATCTTCGTATCCCATTTTAACTAACGCTCAGCGCGAATAATATTATTCTAATATTTGATACTATTAAATAAATTAGATAAAATTTTTTATTATATTGTTTCAAGGGGAAAAACCTTATGGAATTTAAAGAGAAGCAATACGATGGATTATACGAAATCAAGAAAAAATTTTTTTTTTAAAAATTATTAACTCATTTATCTTAAATTAAATTTTTAATAAGGCAAAATTTTTTAAAACGATAAAGAAATAATAATCTTACTACAGATATTTTTATATTTGGGTGAAGAATAATTTGAGTTCAATTAAAAAATCTAATTTAAATATTAATAAGTTAATATCGGAAGATGAAAAGCTTACATTTTTAGTAGGGGCAGGTGCTTCTATTGGCTCTCCTTCAAAATTACCCGTAGCGAGTGAGGTGATTAAAGCTTTCATTAAATTTTCGTGTTCTAAATCAGAAATAGATAAAATCTTGAAAATACAAGATTTACCATTTGAAATTTTAGCAGGTATTATTCTTGAATCCTTAGATGATGTGAAATTTCTGGATTTTTATCAAGAAAGTGACAAGCCCAACCTCGAGCATTTTGTATTAGCTGAAATGATCAAAAAAGGGGCTTTTATCATCACTTCTAACTTTGATTTTTTGCTGGAATATGCGCTCTTACAATCTGACATCCCTAAAAAAAAAATCATTCCGGTAATAACGGAAAAGGATTATGAGAGATTCAGCGATCCAGAAAAGTTGTATCGGAGTGGAAAATTTCCGATCTATAAAATTCATGGGTCTCCTAAAAACATAATCACGGGAGAAGATACAAGAAAATCCTTTTCTAACACTTTAAGATTAATAGGATTAAACCAAACGAGGAACAATATTATCCAATTAGAACCTTATAAAGCACAATTTTTAGAAAAAACCTCGTCGGATCGTACACTTATAATCATAGGATATTCAGGTAAGAATGATTATGATATCATTTCGACTCTTAAAATCATGGACGATTTGAAAAATCTAATTTGGATAAACCATGTTTCAGATAGTAAATCTAAAGAAGTTCTTTATGAATTTAAAAAGCCAAAAAGTAGCGAACTAAGCGATATGGACGATTTAGATCAACATCTTTCAGACATTAAGAGACTAAATGAGTCTGTTAATGTATACAGACTGAATGTAAATACACCTAAATTTCTCAAGAAACTCTTAAAGAAAAAAGAAGAATTAAGTAAAGATAAATTCGACATTGATTTAATGGAATGGCTTAAATCTAACGTTAATGAACCAAACGAATTAACAAAGTTATACATTTCAAATAAAATATACTTTGAAACTAAAAATTACACCGATTCAATGAGATGTATAGAAAGAATTTTTAAATTAAGCGAAGACTCAGGAGATAATCATTGGAAAGCAATTTCCCTTATGGAAATGGGTGTTATCAACTTCACACAACTGAACTATAAGGATGCCTTAGAATGGTTGAAGAAAGCCTTGCAAGTTCAACTCAAAGTTAAGATATTTCCTCAAAGAGTAACTATTTTCAAGTATTTAGGTCTTTCTTACCAAGCTCAGAAAAATTATACTGAAGCGATAAGACATTTTGAATTTGCTCTAAAAGAGAATGAAAAGATCAAGGATTTTAACGAAAAATCCAAGATACTTAAACATATTGGCATAACATATCAAAATCAGGAGAATTACAAGGAAGCCTTGAAATATTTTGAAGCCGCCATTAAAATTAATGAGAGGTCCGAAAACCTTGTTGAAAAAGCAATGAACTA
>JAUWDN010000052.1 GCA_030608765.1 Promethearchaeota archaeon | reverse complement strand
GGTAGCAGTGAATAATTAGGAAAGGGAGAAACAACCATAAAATGTATTACTTCTATAAATAAATTTGTATCTTTTCCGATAAATAGTAGTTCTCGAATTCCAGGTGTTAAAAGAATTATGCTTAAACCAATTACTAATCTTGCCCATCTTACCAATTTATATGCTAAATAACATATAATTTGAGAAAATCCTAAAAAGACGAGGATGTTCCAACCCCATAGATTTATGGGAAACTTTGAATTCGGATTTAATATTATGTTATATAAACTTCCTAATAAAATTAGAAAAAGAGCCTGTTTTAAGATTTTATTTCGATTCTTTTTTTCATGATAGGTTCCCATTTTTTTATTCAGAGTGAAGGAAATTGAGAAAGACCCTACAAAAATATATAATAATGGACCTATGACTTCCAAAATAGTGATAATAAAACCGTAAATATCTTTTAACTCGTCTCCGAATACTAACCAATAATTTATAGAATTTGAAAAAAGAATTATTAATATTGAGAATCCTTTTACGATTTCAATACTTTTTAGCTTAACCGTTAACAAATCACCAATCTTATTCATAGATTATTGATTTTATTACAATAGGCATAAATAGAAAGTTCTACGAGTTGGTATAAAAATCTTGACTTTTATATGTTTTTCTAGCAAATTCTTCAAATCCTATTGATTTAATGAAATTAAATGACACTTTATTATCTTTAAAAACTTCACACCTGAGTTCTTTTACACCCTTTTTTTTAAAATAATTCCATGCAGCCATTCCAATTACCGTTCCAAGCCCTTTCCTTTGGAAACGAGGTATGACACCAAGTCCTGCGATTATTCCGTACTCATTGTTTGGCCCCTCATAATCAAGTATTACAAAAGCAGCATCAGATCCGTATGCTTTAGCAATTAGAATTTTCGTTTCTGAATACTCATAAATGATTTTTAAAGTTTCTTTCTTTATAGGCCTAAATGGAGTACTTGAAACTAGCCAACTTCTGTTGTATAAATACATAACACTATCTAAATCCTCCAATTTAGCTTCCCTTATTTTCGCTCGGAGAATATTATGTTCTACTTTTTTCTTAAGTTTCTCCTCAACTTCAGGTGTTATATTAGAGACAGGAAGTTTCATTTGAATGTATTCCAATCCCGTTATAAGTAGATCGTTCTCTATCTCCTTTTTCGTTATATGTTTCTTCTCAAATGATAGAAAAAAGCTACGAATTTGCGCTTTTTTTAATTTTAATTTACTCTTCATGATTTAAATCTAACAAACCATAAAAATTACTAATTTACTAAATATATAAAGAGTTAGACAGAAATAAATATTGTTTATAAAAAAATCAGAAATTTTAAATTTAATTTTTTAAGAGACTCGATTTCTTTGATAAGGTTTTTCTAGGACTTACTTAAGTCTAACTTTTTTGCACACATCTTCTTAAGAAATGCTAGCGAGTCCGTATCGAATCTAACTTGTTTCTTATTTCTTTTTCCATATCATCGTTTATAATAGCGCTTTTTCTTAAAATGGAAATCCCTTGCTGAATTTTCTTGTTTAAACTTGAATCATCTAGAATATTTCTATTTTCGCACGAAAATTCAAAGTTCGATCTCAGTGCCATATCTTCTTCAATTCTTTCGGTAACAGCCTGTTTTAAGTTGAGCATGGCTCCAGAAATTTCTTGATATAGGTTGTTCGGATCGCTAGTAATAAACCCTGGGAAAATTGAAAACATTTTTTCTTCCATTTTTTTCTCGTTTTCAACAAACATAACATATAGTGGCATATAAACCCATACTATTGGTCGAGAAAACAATTCAGATTGATTATCAGCTAACGACCAAAATACTAAATCTTGAGCTTCTTGCAGACAATTTCCATTTTTAGTTTGAACAATAGTTTTTATCTGTGAATATAAATCTTCAATCTTTTTTTGTAGAGCTCTAATTTCTGAAATTTTTATATGTTTTTCTTCTTCAAAAGCAGACAAATTTTTATCTCTATCTTGAAGTTTCATATCTAATGAGGATTTGAATTCTTCCAACTTTTTCTCCTCTTCGATGTCAATTTCAAAAGCGCGTTCTTTCAATTCCATATATTTCTGAGTTAAAGAGGTAATTGAACTAATAAAATTGTTGCCTTCGTCTATTAAATATTTAAAGTGGTTTTCAAAAGGATTAGTGAGGTCATTAAAAACCTTACCTTTCAGTATCTCTGTATGTGTAAAGCTTTTGTTTTTTTTTTATTATATCTTCTAACTGTCTTTCTGCTGTTTTAAATAAGACAGAAATATTTTCAATTATTCTTCTTTTCTCAGCAACTTTCCATTGGTCAATTTTATCGCTTTCTAAAGCGATCTTATCTTTAATTTGACCTGAGTCAATTAACTGGGATGTTTTATTAATCTGAGAAGAGAAACGAGAATTAATATCTTTTAATTGAACATTAACTTCAATTAGCCATTTATCTACTTCTTTACTAATTAATTCAATCTGAGTGTTCCACCTTAAAGAATTACCTTTCATATAATCGATTGAGTTTCGATATTTATCCGCAATATCTAAAGCTTGCTCAGTTGTAAAATTAGTTTCTAAAGGCATGTAATCTGCGACGGGTTTATATTCTGTAAATGGTAATAACTTTATTAGAGTTTGAAGGAATTCTGGATTAACTAAGGACTTTATTTTTAGTTTCTGAAATTCAGATTCTTCGCTTTCTCCTAAGGATTCTGCTTCACTATCTACATACTTCAAAACTTCAATTATTTTCTGTAGCTGTTCAATCTGTGTTCGATTCTCTACATTTCTTAAAAGGTGTCCAATTAAAGGTTGTCTAGGTGGATTAGAAATCTTACCTTTTTTCGAAAAAACATTTAACCCATCTAAGATTATATGTGTGCTAATAACACCTTGAACACAAAGAAATGGCCATAATAGTCTAGAAAATGATATAACTTTCTCATCTAGTTCTAGATCTTTTGTTAACAAATAAAATGCTAACGTTAATTCATCAAAGTCATTAATTGGGGGTAAATTTTGAGGTGTGTTAAATAGGGGTAATATATATTGATTGCCATGGATTGACATAAAATGAGCTCTTCTGATTTAAATTTATTTAATTAATACTGTTTAAAGATATCTAATTAATTAATACTATAAATTTTATTTAAAATTATTTTTTAAAATAATGATTAAAAGAAAAGTTAGAAATTTATCTAAGTTGTTCGTAATTGTTAGCAATTACTATTATTAACAAGGATAGTAAGATTAATAGAGGGGGTAAAATAGCTCTTACATGAGGAAATCCAAAAGTTTCAAGCAACCCTTGAGTTGCTCTTCCAGCAAAATAGATAAAGAATCCTATCGCGTTTAAGGCGTAAGAACGTCTTAAAACACCAAATGTTTTCAACGCTAAATAAATAAACAGAAATGGAATGACTAGTACCATTAGAGGGAATAGAATAAGGTTAAGGACAAATCTGCCTGCGGGGTAATCAAAAATAGTTACTAATTGAAAGGTTGGGACGTATGTATCCCTTAAATCAGGATCCATAAAAAATGCATCTGGTAATAATAAAGCGAGAATACTAACAATTATAGGGATTACAATCAAACAAATTTTAAGTAATATTCTAACATTATTGTTTCTTAAAATTTGTGCCTTGTTCTGCTTCTTCTCTGAGATGTCAGATATAGGTGGAAAAATTAAAGTGCCAAAAACACCCATCAAACACGCAATTCCCATCCAGGTAGAAAAGGTAGCTAATCGATACAGTAGCATCATTAACCCAACCAACTCTAAATCGCTCATCGTAAATCTAAGTTCGGGAGCGTAAAAATAGTAAACAATAAAAAAACCTCTCCCAACGGCTAGAAATAAAAATAATATTGAAAAGTAAAGCCAATAGTATTTTTTAGAAACTCTAAATCTCATTAAAAGGAAGTATGCAAATATTAGAAAATAAAAGCCTACTATCGCGTAATAAAGACCTGACTCAATACCATCCCAGATGTCAAAATATTTAAAAGGAATTTGAAAAATCATAATAGATCAGAGATTAATTTTATTATCCTAATTAATTTGAATTTAAAACTTAAATATATTATATCTTTTAGTTATATAAATTTATTTTATAAAATTTGAATCTCTTTACCGATTACGACCTTTAATCTAATGAATAATCTTAAAATAGAAATATTAACGATGATTCTAATAACTAATATTGTAAGGATTTGATAAAAATGAAGATAGAGGATAAGATTGAGACTTTTAATTCATTGCTACGACGTCGTGGATTTATATGGGGGCCTTCTCCAGAACTCTATGGAGGTTTAGCGGGTTTTTATTCGTACGGTCCCGCGGGAAAAGCTTTGAAAAACAATATCCTCTCGATATACAGGCGTGAGCTTAGAGCTTATGGGTTTAATGAAGTTGAATGTCCCGAAATTTTACCTAAAATAGTTTGGGAAGCTTCAGGGCATTTGGAACGATTTATCGATCCCGTTTTTCGATGTAAAAAATGCGAAACAATGGTAAGAGCAGATAGATTTCTTCAAGAACAATTACCAAATGAATCAATTGATGGATTATCGTTCGACGAAATGGATAAATTACTACAGCAACATCGATTTAAATGTCCAAAATGCGATATTCCTTTTGAAAAGATTGAAGAATACAATTTAATGCTTAAAACTTCTGTTGGGAATGGTGTAACCGCTTATTTACGCCCAGAAACGGCTACCACAACATACCTCTTGTTTAATCGCTTAAATCAAGATGCCCGGAGACAATATCCAATAAAAGTTTTTCAATATGGAAAAGCTTTCAGAAATGAAATATCACCTAGACAATTAGTTCTTCGAATGAGAGCCTTCGATCAATTTGAAATTCAATTATTTATTGGAAAGGAGCAAGAATTGAACTTCGATGAATTTTATGAAGTTAGTCACAATAAACTACCATTATTGGATTGGAAGTCTCAAGAAAATCAAATTTTGGTCCCTAATAAGATTTCTCTAAAAGAAGCAGTAAATAAGGGGATTCTTAAAAAACAAGCTTTTGCGTATTGCGTATTTCTAGGATATCATTTGACATCAAAATTGGGATTTCCTGAAGAAACAATTAGATTAAGACAACACTCTCCTCAGGAAATGGCTCATTATGCTGACGATGCATGGGATTTAGAAATAAACACTAAACAGTTTGGGTGGGTTGAAATTTGCGGGATTCACGATAGGACAGACTACGATTTAAAACGACACGGAGAATTTTCAAATCAAACTTTTAAAATTCCAATGGGAACTGATTTAAACTTAAAAGAAGTCCCCCAAATACTTGAAATTGCATTTGGTCCCGATAGAATCATCTATACCCTTCTTGAAACTACTTTTAATGTAGTGGATGAACGAATTGTCTTAAATTTACCCCCCCAACTTGCCCCTAACCTCGTTGCGGTATTTCCTTTAGTGAAAAATAAAGAAAATATCTTAAAACTAGCGAAAAAAGTACATAAACTATTATTAGAACATAGAATAACTTCCTTTTTTGACTCTGCGGGATCAATAGGTAAGAGGTATAGAAGGCAAGACGAGTTAGGAACACCGTATTGCATTACAATAGATTATGATTCTTTAGATGATAATACAGTAACTATTAGATATAGAGACACAATGGAACAAAAGAGAGTATTAATTTCAGAAATTTTAAGCTACATTGATAACAAATATTAAAAATAAAAGTCAAAATATCCTTGAACAACAGAGATTTTCAGAAAAAAATTTTAAAGAGAAGAACGTTTTTCTAAAAAATATATCAAATATTAAAAAATAATTTAAATCGCATAGAATTATTATGAAATTTATTAACATTTTTGCCTCAAGATTGAAAGGAAAAAGGAAAAATAATAATGCTAAATATATAATTTGTCTATTCTTTCTTTTTCTGTTTGTTTTTAATGTTTTCTATTTTAACGATAATATTATTCAAGATTTCAATAATCAGAACGAGATTTTCTCTCATGATAATGACAATTTTGATATAACTGACCTCGATCTGGCAGCAGGTCCAGAAATTTTTGTAGATCCTTTTAAAATTAACTTTGAAAAAATTTGGAATTTTTTCAAATCAAATTATAAATCCAATTTAGATGTGGATATAGAAACATATTATCGAATAGGTAATAATTTAGGTGTTGTAACTTATGATAAAGTCTACTCCGTTGATAATTTATTGTTATATAAAACCTTATTGAAAGATGAAACAGATGCATTTGAGACTTTTGATTCCTATTTGAAGTTAAGAGACTCACCTTTATGGTATCAAAATAGTATTGATCAGAACGAATATGGATTCGTGAGGGCAGTTGATAACACTACAGGGCAAATTTTTGACGATACTCGTCATTTAATTGATAATTTAATGCCTATATTTCTGTTAATTGATAATATTGGAACTGAAATTAACAGTTTTAGCATTAATAGTATCTACCCTAAGGACTCAATTGAAGAAGTGTTTTATTTAATAAACTCATCTCAATTTTGGGACGATACTTATGAAGGATTCTTTGATCATAACTCAACATCCAATAAATACGCAGAAAGCAATATGTATGCTACATTAGCTGCTCTTGAAATTCGCCGAATTTACGATGAGCTCAATCTAGATACTACAATTAAGAATAGGGCTTATGAATTAGCCAATATCACTATAGATAAACTTTTAAACGAGTTATGGGATAATACTGACGGAGGTTTTGAGTATTATGGGCTAAACGACTGGTCTTCAGAACCAGGAAGCACCTATAAATACTTACAAACCAACGCATTAGGCATTATAACACTTTTAGAATATTGGATTGATTCTGGAATGCAAAACAACTCTACTTACTTTGAAAACGCAACGTTACTGTTTAACAAAATGGAGGCATTATGGGATTCAGGATTCAATGCTTATGAACAATTCCGCGATTCATCTTGGATTGGTATTCCAATAGTAAACGCTACATACATAAACTTAGAAGCGAATTCTATGATGATGTCGGCTTGTTTAAAGCTTTTTGAATATACCGGAAATCTTACTTACTAC
>JAUWDN010000128.1 GCA_030608765.1 Promethearchaeota archaeon | reverse complement strand
TTAAATAGGAAAGCCTTCCATAAAAAAATCTTTATTTACTTTAAGAACATTTATATTTAATATGTCAGACTCACAAAAAAAATATATTCTTGCAATTGATCATGGTACAGGTGGACCTAAGACCGCTATAGTCTCAACCCAAGGTGAAGTTGTCGATTGGGCATTTCAAGAAGTTCCTTTACATGTAGAAAAAGGAGGCGGGGTTGAACAGGATCCAAACGATTGGTGGAATGCGATCCTTAAAACTGCTAAACAAGTGATCGATAGCGGAAAAGTTTCGGTAGATGATATAGTGGGTGTGTGCAACTCAAGCCAATGGAGTGGTACGGTAGCTTTAGACGAAAATGGAAATCATTTAATGAATGCTATAATATGGATGGACACTCGAGGTGCCCCTTATATGAAAAAACTCCATAAAAGCTTAATCCAAATAAGTGGATATTCTATGCGTAAGGCTTTGAAATTCATTAAAATTACTGGGGGGGCTCCAACCCTATCTGGTAAGGATCCACTTGGTCATATCCTATGGATGAAGGATAAAAAACCTGAAATTTACGATGCAACCTATATGTTTCTGGAACCTCAAGATTATATTAATATGAAGTTTACAGGTATATTTGCAGCTTCATTTGCTTCAATTCAAATGCATTTCATAACAGATATACGCGATATTAACGATATTAAGTATTATAACAAGATTATGAAATGGGTTAAGGTAGATCCAGATAAGTTCCCTAAAGATTTGAGATGGTCTACGGATGTTCTTGGTCCTATTAAAGACAATATTGCCGAACAACTTGGCTTAAGAAAGGGAACGAAAATGGTAATGGGAGCACCCGATTTACAAACAGCAACGATTGGTTCAGGAGCTATAAGAGATTACGAAGGTCACATTTATATCGGTACTTCTGATTGGCTTTTATGTCACGTACCGTATAAAAAAACAGATATTTTTCATAACATTGGGAGCTTCCCAGCAGCAATAAAAGGAAAGTATTTCGTAGTAAACGAACAAGAAATAGCTGGCGGCGCTCTTTCATTTTTAAGGGATAAAATTCTTTACCACAAGGATGAATTACTACGAGAGGAACAAGTTCCAGATGTATATAAAATATTCGATAAAATTGTAGAAAATGTTCCTGCGGGGTCTAATAACTTAATATTTACACCATGGCTTATTGGAGAAAGGGCCCCTGTTGATGACCATACAGTTCGTGGTGGTTTTTACAATTTATCGCTCGAAATGTCGCGTGAACACCTAATCAGAGCAATTTTTGAAGGTGTAGCTTATAATGTAAGATGGCTTCATATGTATGTTGAAAAATTTATCCAAAAACGGAAAATAAAAGCAACACCAGGAATGACAAAAAAAGATATTGTAATGCCCGAACTTAACATAATTGGTGGAGGGGGTTCTAGTAATATTTGGTGTCAGATTTTTGCCGATGTTCTCAACAGAACTATCAAACAAGTTAAAGATCCAATTCAAGCGAACGCTCGTGGAGCTGCCTTTATCGCTTCAGTGGGGCTGGGCTACCTTACTTGGGATCAGATTCCCGATTTAATCCAATTCTCCAATATTTTCAAACCAAATCCAGAAAACAGAGAAATTTACGACAAGCTCTTTAACGAATTCACAAATATTTATAAAATTATGAAAAAAATGCACAAGCGCTTAAACGAATAAAATTAAAAAAAATAATAAAAAAAATTAACCTTTTATTTCTTTTCCGCTTTCCATTTTTGAAATATCTTTTTCTTGGAGTTGTCTTCGTTGAACTTTCCCAGTTATTGAAACGGGGAGCTTTCGAGCGACCTCAATTAGTCTTGGGCTCTTCCATTTGGCCATATTTTCCAAGCACCATTTCTTAATATCTTCAACTTCGATATTCTTTCCTACTTTAAAGCCTTTCTTTAATACGATCCATGCTTTCACCTTTTCACCAGTGCTTTCGTCAGGCAATCCCGCTACAGCAACCTGATCTATCGCAGGATGGTGTCCCATTAAGTCCTCTACTTCTTTAGGATACACTGAATGACCAGAAACTTTAATTAGCGATTTCTTCCTATCTCTTATTTCACAGAAACCGTGCTCGTCCATAAATCCAATATCTCCCGTAAGTAGCCAGCGTTTCCCGCCCCACATTTTAAGGTTATCTTCCTGTTCCTTTTGTTTTCCTAAATAACCCAGCATAACTTGAGGTCCTGCTATACAGATTTCACCAGTGTGTTCTACGCCAAAATTATTTTTTTCAAGAGTTCCATCGCAAATTGGTCCAGTTTCAAAATTATCGGAATCGAAAATAGCCCAATCGGTACCAGGGAGGGGTAATCCTAGCTTTCCAGCCTTATTTGGACCCCAGAATGGTGCTACACTTACTACAGGAGATGTTTCTGTTAACCCATAACCAACTCGTATTGGGCAAAAGATATCTTCAAAAGGAACGCGAACATAATCGTGGAGTGGTCCCGCACCTTGTGTAGCATATTTTAATTTTTTCGTAAAATCGTACTTCTTGTTATACTCCTCAACACCCATTTCATTTACATAATCGGTCAATCTCTTAAATAGCATTTCAACGCCAGTATACATAATACCTTGAGGGGCTTCAAGCTTATTTATTGTCTCGGATAAAACATCGTCTGAAGGGGGTTTTGGAAATAGAAGCATTTGCATTCCTAAAGATAAAGCACCCGACATAACACATGTTAACCCAAAGCTATGGAAAAATGGTATACTGCCAATTGTTACCATACCTGGTTGGAGATTTGTCCACGGTTTAATCATATATAAGTTTGAGATAAGGTTAGCATGACTAAGCATAGCAACTTTAGGTAACCCAGTTGTTCCACCAGTCATAAGGTACACTGCGGGATCGGTCCATGGGTCAATGTCTACGGTAATATCTTTTGGTTCAGTTTCGGCAATTATCTTGTCCATCCAATGAATTTGGTAATCCTCTGTTTCATTTGGAATTTTTTCTTTTGCACTTGGAATTCCCAGTTTTTGTATAGTTTCCTCGTCAGCAGTGAAAAAATCTACAAAATTAGAAGGTATTAAATACTTTACACTAGTTTTTGGAAGAATAGTAGCGGGTCCAGCGATATATAACATATCCATTAGGACTAAAACTTTCGCATTCGTCATAGTTAGAGCGTGTAATAACTCCATTGGTTTATATGTAGGATTTATACCCTGTACAATTGCACCAATATATTGACAACCCATATAGGCAACAACAAAATTTATAGAATTAGGAAGATCAATTGCTACGACATCTCCTTTTCTAATACCTAACGTATGGTAAAGAAACGTACCAAATTTTTTTGCGTACTCGAATAATTTTCTTAATTTTACTCTTTCCATGTATGAACCATAAGCAAATATACAAATATCACTATCCCATATTCCATAGTCATCGGCAGACTTGATAAATCCCTTCCACAGCGGCGTTATATCAATGCCATCCACGTCTTTAAGTTGTTTTGGAACGCCTTCAGGCCAGTATCCTCCAGTAAACCATACTTTATTTTCGTCGACTAAAAATTCTTTATCATTTAAACTTGTCATTTTTATCCACTAATTTTTCCGTACTATATTCTATATTTAGATAATAGAAAATTTTTCTATTAGTATAATATGTTTGATATACTATTATATAATAATTTAACTTGATTTTAAATGAAGATAAAATCATAGACTTACATTTTTGATAACTAATGGGATTTAAAGATAAACTTAAGAACGCGCTTATAGGAATTCTAACAGATGAGGAATTATCGGCTCTTCCTCGAGGATTTCAAACCATTGGTGATGTGACAATTATAAAATTTAATCCACTATTGCTTGAAAAAAAAATTCTGATTGCTGAAAAATACTTAGAATTATTACCAAAGATTAAATCGGTTTACTTGAACTCGGGAAAAGTGAAAGGACAATTTAGAACACCGGAAAATATAAAGTTTCTTGTTGGTGTAGATAATCCCATTGTTAAGCATAAAGAACATGAGGTAATCTATAAATTTGATATTACAAAGATAATGTTTAGTATGGGAAATCTAAGCGAAAGGAGATTTCTAGCTACTTTAGTGAAAGAAGGTGAAGTTATCGTTGATATGTTCGCTGGTATAGGTTATTTCTCTTTGCCCATTGCAAAACACTCGAAACCTAAAGAGATTTTTAGTATAGAGTTGAACCCTGATTCTTTTAAATATTTAACCGAGAATATCAAGCTCAATCATTTTGAGGATATAATTACTCCGATTAATGGAGATAGTAAGATAGAAGTAATAAATCTGAGCAATTCGGGTCTTAAAGCGGATCGAGTGATTATGGGGGTATTTCCCGCTCCAAAAGACTTTATTAAAGAAGCGTTAACATTAATAAAGGAGAGTGGAACAACCTTTCATTACGAAGGTGTTGCTACGAAAGAAGATTATCTAAGTTTGTTCAATGAATTTAAAGAAATTGCGGAAGCAAGTAATTATAAATGCAAGTTATTATCAAAAAGATTTGTAAAAAGTTATGGTCCACATGTATACCATGTCGTTGTCGATATCTTAGTAGGTAAAGATTGATTTCAAAAACTATTCTCATTTTTGTATAAAAATAAATTTAAATTACTGTAGTTGTGTTATGTAATTACTTAAGAGTTCTAATTAGAATTTTATTTGAATCCAAAGGTAGAAAAAATGTTTTTTCAAATTCTAAGCGATTTAGCAAGGGTTTCAGGTTTAACTGCCTTAATTTCTATATTAATAGGTTTCCTTTTGGGTTTTATTGTTTTGATTAAGTTTTTTAGAACAAAGCAGGTTTTAATCTTTAACTTCTTTTTGTGTATTATTTTTACATTATCTCCTTGGTATCCAAGTGGATTGGGATACTTATATTGGATCATAAATGGAGAATTTCTTAATTACCAAATGTATGTTCTT
>JAUWDN010000167.1 GCA_030608765.1 Promethearchaeota archaeon | reverse complement strand
TTTAGTCGTATACATAAGAGGAGTGTCAATAAGAATAGCGCCATAATCAATTATCCTATCTTCTACAAAGCTTTTGATCAAGTTTTTCATGATCACTCCTTTACTATACCAACGGAGATTCCCCGCATCTGTATTTGGATCGAAATCTACAAGCTCAAATTCTTTCATTACTTTTATATGAGCTGGTTCGATACCTTCATCTATTCTTTTTGTTCCTAATTCGGATTTTAAGAAAAGCTGGAAATCTTCGTCTTTAATCTCTTTTAAGGGCAATACATTTTTATCTTCATCAAATTCTAAATCTAATTCAGTTCCTTGAGGTGTAATTACTTTAAACACAGCGTTTTCTATGTGTTCTTCGGGCTGAATATATAGTTTTACATCTCGGTACATCTCAGCTACTTCGTGACCAATACAGTTTATTTTGAAAGATTTATACCAACCAAATGGAGAAAATTTCGCTTCTATACCTTTATCTTTTAAGTTTTTAGCTATTTTAGGACAAACATCCATAGCGTTTGATTCATTACTAAGAAATTTGCTTAAATGCGCCCAAGGGTAAACTAATACTTGATCAACCCTATAAGTGCCCCTTTCCTTTATTAACTCAAGAATTTTTCTTGGTTTTCCTTTAATTTGGCCACTTTCAATTTTTTTATTATATTCTCTTATTTCTTCGTTTTTCTGTCTAATCTTTTCGGGGAAATTCGATATTTGAATAATTGCGTCTTCTATCACTTGAGCACCTTGTTTGGAAATCAAATCTGTATCGTATGTATCTTGATCTTCTACAGATACATAAGCCACTAAAATTAAGCCTTCCATTTTAATTACATCTTCGGGAAAATCTTGTGGATTGCTTGTGGCTACTTTATTTTTAGTAACTTCTACCCCATCAGAGTGGATTAATAAAATTTTCATGATTATAACAAAAATCCTAAATATTTTTCTTCCTTTTGATCATTAATATATTTAAAATTGAAATGAATTATTACTAAAATATTTATTTATAAGAATGAGAATGAGGCTTAATAACATTTTTTCAGAATTATCTGAATCGTTGAATAAGTTAGATGAAGATAGGGAGAGCATCTTGAAATTGTCTCGTAAATTAATACGAGATTGTAGTATTGCAATCAAGAACGTACATCGAAAAGAATTTAATCAATATCACCAAAAAGTCCAAAACGTCAAAAAAACACATAAAGAATTGTTGTTATTGGTGAATAAAAATCCTGGCGTCTTTTTGAAGTATTTGAAAACTCCAGAACAAGAGTTTGCTGAAGCTGTAGCGTTTTATTCTCTTATTTCAAAAGAACCCCTCCCATTACCAAGTGATTTGAACATAGTTCCTTTGAATTATGCTCTTGGTCTTGCGGATGTAGTTGGGGAATTAAGAAGATATGTGTTAGATAACATTAGAAATTCTATTGTAAAAGATTTAAACTATATCTTAGAAACTATGGATGATATCTACACTCAATTATTTTCAATTGATTATCCCTCTGGATTGACTCAGGATTTAAGACGCAAAACTGATCAAGCGAGAGGCATAATTGAGAAAACTAGAGGCGATGTATCAATATCACTTCAAATGAGTGATTTAAAAAAATGTATGCAAGAAAGTGAAAAAAAGTAATAATTATAATATGTTCCCAAATCAATTTCGATGATTGTTTAACCCTGAATTATATATTAAAATTGAACACATTAAAGCGAGCTGACAAGAAATAACAAAGAAAGTGTTAATTGCAGGTACATTTGATCTTCTTCACCCTGGACATATATATCTTGTAAATGAGGCCGCTAAAATGGGTGATGTTTATGTAATTGTAGCGACTGATCAAAATCGAAAGTTGTATTCTGGTGAGTCCCCAATAATTCCCGAAAATCAGAGATTAGAAGTTATGATGAGTGTAAAAAACGTAAAAGAAGCTAGATTGGGGAGATCTGATAACGATACCCTTAAAACAGTAGAAGAAATTAGTCCAGATATAATCCTTTTAGGCCCAGATCAAAAATATGATCAAGAAACTCTAAAGCAAGGCTTGGTAGAAAAAGGACTGAATAATATAATTGTTAAAAGGCTAGATACTTATTACGATAAATATGAACTTCACTCTTCTAACCTTATAAAGAAGAAAATAATAGAACAATATAAAAAGTAGAGTTATTAGTGATTTAATGACTAACGAAAGAGATATTTCACCGGATAATTACGCTAACTGGTTTGCGCTTTATCAACTTTGTAAGCATATAGAACACCGACAAACTATTAATATAAGCAGTGTAGAATTCGGAAAACTTCTTAATTTAAGCCAACAAACTGCCTCCAGAAGAATTAGCGATCTCGAAAATTTAGGTTGGATTAAAAGAAAAATTGAAAAAAAAACCCAGAAAATCGTTTTAACCAAAAAAGGCAGTGATGTAATGCTTTTAATGTATAAGAATTTAAAGAATATTCTAGAGAAAATTGTAATAATTGGCACAGTACAGAGTGGAATGAAAGAAGGAGCTTATTATGTGTCAATTAAAGGGTATTATGATCAATTTCAAGAAAAATTAGGCTTTCTACCATATAAAGGTACTTTAAATTTAGAGTTAAATAACACTAACATAGATTTATTACGAGAGAAGCTAAAAAATCTTAAACCTGTTGTTATTGCGGGATTCAAAGACGATAATTCAGAACGAACATACGGTGTCGTTCATTGTTATAATTGTTCTATCTCTCGTATAGACAATCCAGAAGAAAAAGTCAAAGCTGCGATACTTGATATTAAAAGAACCCATCACAAAAAAAATATAATTGAGATATTAGCTGAGCCTTATTTAAGAGATTATTTCAATTTGAAAGATGGAGATAAATTAATAATTGAACTAAATTTTAATAGATAAATATGCTAATTATCTTTTTCGTAATCTCTTATTAATTTCGCTATTTTAAAATATCTGAAGAATGCTGTCGCTAACACCAAAAGCATGAAAATAAATAAAAACTCGTTGACATATCTATAAAAATTGGCAATCAGCATCGTAATTACTAAATAAAATAGCCTTTCAGAACGTGCCATTAAACCAAAATCGAAATCTCCCTTAAAAAAAACCTCTGCTCTCGCTCTTAAATAACTAATCATTATAGAACTCAGAAAAGATACAAATATTATGATTTTCATATCGATAATTCCCCATAAAAAGCTATTCCAGCAATAAAATAAAAGCCCAAAGAAAATAATAAATTCACTTATTCTATCCATCACAGAATCAAAAAAGCCCCCAAATATCGTTGCTTTTCCCTTTATCCTTGCGATAGCTCCATCTACTCCATCAAAAAAACCAGTTAAAAAGACGAGGATTGAGAATAGAAGTAAATTAGAAAAAAAAACAAGTGCAGCAAAACTAAAAATTGAAAAACTGAGCATTATAAATGTTGCAAGATTTGGACTTACCCCAACTTTGCTTAGAATAATTGCTACTGATTTGACTAATGGTCTGAAAATTCTACGAAGTCTAAATTTTGATGCCATAACTTTTATATTCCCTTTAATCCACAATTATTTTTAATAATACTTAATTATACCTTATATAATTTTAAATAACATTATAAGGTTATACAAGAAAGAAAATACTGTGTGAATTTTATTGAAATTACGACTTGTTATGAAAACTTCGACTAAAAAGGATAAAGATGTATCTATTAAATTCAATATTGCTCCAAGCAAACATTATGGTTTTATAAATTTCATTAATCTAGCCTTAGAACAAGGCAAACCCGTTATGATCTCTTTTGAAAAAATAAGTAAATCAGGAGAAAAAGAAGAAAGTAAAATTGTCGGAACCTTTAAATTTGAGGGGAAGGACGAGGCTGGATTAAAACAACTAGAAGAAGAAATCAAAGATAAAGAGAAGAAAAGAAAAAAGCAGCACCAAAAACGAGTTCAAGGATAATTTTATTATTTTCTAACGATTTATTTTGTTTAGTTTAAGAAAATTTCAGCACTCCTGTTAATACTATTCCTAAATCAAAAATCAGGATTACTATGAAAGAGAATGCGGGTTAATTTAACTTATAATTTTAGGAAGCCCAATTTTACTAAGTTCTTGCATATATTGTATACTTGCGCGTGCTTTAAATCCAAACTTTCAGTAATCTGTCTAATAGATTTCTTCCCATCAATTTGATAGAATACTTTGTGAGATGTTTCTCCAGTTAGAAAATATTTTGGATTAATTTTCTTAAAAGTAGTAAAGCGAGGCACCTGATTACAATAATTAGGTAAGTTAGGTGGAGGGTCTAACTTACTTTTTAGCGTTAATAAATTTGTTTCTTCATTAATTTTTTCTTCTACACATTTAAATAATGCTACC
>JAUWDN010000121.1 GCA_030608765.1 Promethearchaeota archaeon | reverse complement strand
ATTTAAAAATGCTAAAGGTTTAATTAATCAGTATTTTCGTCACTTCTTTACTGAGAAATAATTAAAAACAAATATATCTTCTATTAAAGAGAAACAAGTAATTTTTTTTACTTCCTAGAAGTAGGATAATATTAGTAGAGTTATTTTAATATGAATTATATGACTCCTTTAACATTAATCATGGGTTATTTTTTTACATTTTCTATAAGTCTTGTTGTAACAATTCATATTATTAGAAATCGAAAGAATTATGGAACACAACTTATAGGTTTATTAAATGCGGCTACAGTTTTTAGCGCAGGACTTATACATGCTACATTTTACATCCTTTCAGTAGTTTTTTTCATCTCAGAACAGATTAATATTTTATTTTGGAAATTCTCAATTTTATCTTGGTTTATCTCATTGGTAATAACTTCTCTTCTCTTCTCTTTCTTTAGAGAGTATAAAAAAATTAAATCTTTTCCGTTTATATATTACACCCTCCTTTTTGGTTTATTAATCGGAGCATTATTAACTCCCGATTCTATAACATTATATCTTAATCCATCTATTCCCTCATCAATTGATTTCATTGATCCTTCTCTAATTAATTACTACTTTAATTTCATTACTGGAGCAATAACGATCTTTTTTCAAATACTAATTATCATTTATTATCTTTATATAGCACTAATAATAAATATCCGTTCAAGAAATAAAGAAGACGCTTTAGCGCTATTTATGAATAGTATTATTTTTTCTCTACCGATTACCTTGAATGTTCTTTATATCTTATTCCATTACACCCCCTTTAGAGAATTATTCATAATTATTCTCTGGATTGCAAACTTTGGCATGGGTTTAATGTTCGTTAAAAAACCGGAAATCTTTTTCGTTTTACCAAATAGAATTTATTCTATTAATATTTATCACAAATCTGGTATATTAATTTATTCTTATAATTTTGGAAGTCAAACCGAATTTAAAACCGAGTCCACGATCTGGGGTAATATTCTTATTGGTTTAAATCACATTCTCAGTGAGTTTTTAGATAAAAAAGATAAAATTAATGTTATTCAAACCAAAGAAGCTGATGTAGTTGTTAAATACGAAGAGGATAGCGGCTACGCTTTGATCGTTATTACCAACAGAAAAAATAGTATAGTAGAAGATCTTATGAATAACTTTTCGACCGAATTTAAAAGAAAGTATAAGAATGAATTGAATGAGATTTTAGATATAAATCGGATTATCAATGTTTCAGAATTCAGCGATTTGAAAGATTTAATCGAAAAGAATTTTCAGTTATATCTTTAATACTTCATCCTAATCAAATTACTAAATCTTAGATACCTAAACATTTTTTAATGAATGTCACCATAGGATTTCATAAGATGGAACAAATTGAAATTCACGATAAGGATTGGGAGAAAGACTGGAAGAACATCGTAAACATTTTCGATACTATTGATCATCTCGAGCAGTTATTTAAAAGCTTGGATGTATCATACTTAAGAGAAATTCAGCAAAAAGTATTGCTTTTAAATCTTGAGAAATATGCTTGGTCTTTGCAAAATTATATTATAGAGAAATATTCTAGAGCGTAAAGCACGATGTTTCTTTTCTACTTGACTACTTGACAATTAAAATATATCAAACTTCCCCCCCTTATAATGTAATATGCTGGTTGATATCAGAAATAGACTATCTCCTTAAGACGAAATTCTTTTATTCAATTAAGATTTTCGCTCTTTTTTCTAGTCTTTGTTTTTTTTTTCGATAAGATTCTTGAGGTAATCTAATAAATCTATTTTTATCATTATATACATGAAAACTATAATTAGGTAAAGAGATAGGATGCTTAAAATCCAGCTTTCTCCTCCTAAAAGGCTACAAATATTGATAAGATTATAGGAAAAAATTAGCATCAAACCCAATTTGCCTAACCAACACCAAAAGATTGTTTTTAAAAAGCTATATTTTATAATTCCAAGGGGTATTGTTATGAAATCATCATTTAAAGGCGTAAGACCAAATATAAAGATTAAAAGGGGTGCTGTTTTTGGATGTTCTATTAAAAATAACTGGTATTTCTTCAAATTCCTACTTTTTTCTTCAGATACAAATGTTGAAGCTCCTCTACCTACAAGATATCCTCCTATTTCTCCAATCATACATCCTAGACTAGCGATAAAAGCTACAATAATAGGGACGAATGGATTCATTTGTAAGAAGGGTAAAGCGCTAAAGCATACTACAAATGTATAAGGGGTAGGAATGGGTAATATATTTCCAATCAAACATACAAAGAATGTTATAATTAATCCTGGAATTATATCTTTAAATGGAGGATATCTAGAAATATTCTCAATAATTTCCCGATGAGATTCGTTTATTATGAAATCAATTGAGACGATAGTAATGATTATAAGTAAAACTATAAATACTATGTCAATTCGCTTTAGTTTCATTTAAACCAAATCGTTTAATATTTACTTATTAGGGTAAAGTGATTAACATAAAGAAAATACTTACAACAACGCTGGCAAAAAGTAAAAGAATTAATATTAATCCATTCCTAGTGAGTTTTTTTTTCCTTTTTTTAATGTAATTCCTTCTTTTTGCACTTTGTCTTGATCGGGTTGTATTCATCTTTACGCATCTAAATCTTTGAGGGGTTTCTTTTGTATGATATCATCTTTTTCTACTTTTTGAAGTAATTCCGTTAAAACTACATTATTATAAGAAAAAAGCATACGAGGAACAAACTTATCCGCTAAATAATTCCCATCCTCGATTTCTTCTTTTAAAGGGAAAAGTTGTTTTTCTTTTATGACAGAACCTAAATAATTACGCTCATATTCTCGATAACCAAAAACACTATTTTTTACTATGACCATTTTCCTTTCGTATCCATCAGGAACCCCAACTTTTTCTAATATAAGGAGTATTTTCCCTCTTGATAATGTCTCAAGGAGTTCAAGATCCTCGGTTGTGCCTTCATAAGCAGGTCCAGTTTGAGCTTGATCGTAATCTATTTCTTCTGTTAACCCTATCATAACTAAGAAGCCATGCATTTCGTTATTTTGGTCGACAGCAGTTATTCTAAAGGCAAATCCATGTTTATCTCTTATGGCTGGAGCTTTCTTTGCTGCCATAAATTTCATTCTAGTAGTAGTATTATAGCCGTGCCATAACCAGACTCTAAAATGCTGGGGATCTACAAATAGTAGAACAAAATCATCGTCTAATAAATCTTTTAATTGTACATCAGGATCGATTATTAGTTCTTCGAAATCACCAATTTGATCGTTAAATTGATAAACGGTTATAGATTGACTTTGTCTTGTAGGAATATCTTCTTCTTTTTTTTTATTTCCAGGTGTAGGCTCTTCATCTGGCATTTTACATAATTAAAATTGCTTTTATTCCTTATTAATTAGTTAGAGTAATAATATATTATTATTTTTGCTATAAAAATTGATATAGAATTTATATTAGAAATTCAATAATAGCGTTTGAAACTAACTTTCGTTCTTCGGCAAAAGCAGCATGTGCGCAATTGGAAAATATTTTTATCTGGGAGTTTGGTATTAAATCGGCTAAGTATATATTCCTTTTTTTAAATAATATCAAAATTAATCAAGAATGAAATGCGGCTTTTGATTATTTTTAAAAACATTCGTCTTAAGGAGAAAGTCTATTTCTGATATCAACCAGCATATCACATCATAAGGGGGGGAAGATTGATATATTTTAGTTGCTCGTTGCTTAATGGAATTCTGATCTACTTTTTGGAAGTTATTTTGTAGATAAAGCTGCCTTTCTGCAAGCATCCAGCATAGATTATCAAAAGTTATCTCTTTTTCTGTAAGAAAATAGGCTGCAACACTAATATCATGTTTAATATTATTATTATAATCGAACATTAATCTTCAAAGCTATTATAGATACTTTTAGTAAAAAACATGATCATTAAAAATTAAAATGTTTCATTTATGTTAATTATAATAAAAATGTTCTTTTATTTGAAGATAAGGACTTTCTGATTTTAAAACAAGTAATAATCTGAATTTTGGCTGCAGAAAAGTTCACAAGATATAAAAATTTCGAGTAATTATATTCTTCAATCTCAATTTTTATGAGTAATTATAAACTATAATACTCAATTGAACGCGGGAATTGCCAAGTCTGGTCAAAGGCGCTGGACTCAGAATCCAGTCTCGTAGGGGTTCGGGAGTTCGAATCTCCCTTCCCGCATTTAAGCATTATCAAAATCTCTATTAAAAAAACTTCGGTTAACTAATAAATTCGCATTTAAATTTACTAATAACTATATCTTAAAAAACTAAAAATTGTCGGTCAGTGCGTTTTTTAATAGTAACACAAATCTTTATCTTATGGGTTTTTTTATGTGCTGGAAAAAAATAAAAAAGAAAATAACTAAGAACAACAAAAAGGGCCCTCGAAGCGCGATGTTGCTGAAAGAGTTTTATGGCGCCCTTATATCCCTTGGTCATTACCTTAAGGATTTATCATTGTTTTTTGTCAATCATAATGGCTTTTAAAAAAAGGTTAATCATGAATTGCTAGGCTAAACAACTTCTAATTTATTTTCACATTTTGGGCAAAATAAGGGTAATTCCTCTTCACAAGGTTCTAAATCATCACTATTTAGCAACTTTCTCCAGCAAATTAATTTTCCTTCTTTTTCAATCATATCGCGTCCATGATGTTGTGGTATGATATTTTTGGTTTCACATGCTTGGCAAATGATAGTTTTCGCATCGCTTTCCAAGTGTTCTACAGATAAGGATTTAAACTTCGTTCTATATCTGAAGATTGTCATTCCGTTAATCAATACAATTATTGATACGCCCATGTCGCCTATTCCAACAGCAAGCCACAGTGTCATTAAGCCAATAACTGTTAATACTGCGAACGCAACCTTGACGATTATTGAGGTCCATATATTCTGTCTTATGATTCTATTAGTTTTCCTAGAAACATCAAAAAAAGTTAAAATTTTCTTTAAATCATCGCTCATTATAATAACATCCG
>JAUWDN010000265.1 GCA_030608765.1 Promethearchaeota archaeon | reverse complement strand
AAACACGATTTCTTCCCGTGCTCATTCAAATATCTTAGTAAATGAAACCCATTCGGTTCAAAATCGAATCCACCAAACATAAGTTGATGATAAACTGCTAAAGTATAAGGATTACTAGTTGAAAGGAGTAGCATTGCTTGAGAATTAGTAATCATGAATTGAGGTTTATGATATGTAAGTTCGAATAAACCAAAATTATCTATAACATTCACAGAAATTCTCTCAATACCCTGGTACAGATCTACAATCGATTGGACGGGTTCTGGAATAGTGCCAAGAGGGGGTTCAATCCCTAAGAGTTTTAGAATTGTTGCGGGTAACTGATTTAAATAGCATTTTAAAGTTTGAAGTTCACTCATAGTTATTTAGTATAAATTTATTCTTAAATTTTTAATTATTAAATTGAAATTGTGTACAATTTATTATAATATAATTACGATTTATTATTTTTAGGTTGTTAATTTATTTATAATATTAAGTGAGAAAAATTAAGATGAAATCTTTATACATTGACGCGATAAACTCAGGAATCTCAGGAGATATGTTTTTGGCGTCTTTATTAGGCTTAAATGACGATCCAAATGAGATACTTTCAGATTTGAAAGAACTAAAAGATTACTTAAAAGGCGTCTCTAATTTAGATCTTGAACTAGTTGAAGTTAAAAGAATGGGAATGCAAGTTCATCAACTTAAAGTATCAATTAAAGAATCTAAAAACCATAGAACTCCCGATGAACTTTCAAACGCATTGGAGAGATTTCTTAACAATAAACAATACTCCAAATCAGCAAAAAAATTTGCTAGTAATGTTTTAAATACTCTATTCAAAGCAGAAGCGGAAGTTCATGGGAATTTAGTTGAAAAC
Organism: Promethearchaeota archaeon; assembly: GCA_030608765.1. The sequence continues at coordinate 2,300 of JAUWDN010000265.1, read as the reverse complement.
ATCCATCTACACGAATTAAGCTCTGTTGACACATTGGTTGATATTTTAGGAGTAACCAAAGCACTAGATAGTTTAGGAGGTTTTACGGGAGATCTTACATATTATTGTAGTAATATCCCCTTAGGAGGTGGAAATATAAAAACTGCGCACGGAATTTTGCCAGTACCAGCACCAGCCACCGTAAAGATTTTTGAACGATCTAGTTTAGTCGTTATGGGAGGTCCTATTGAAAGCGAACTAGTAACACCTACTGGTGCTGCACTTCTGGTTAATTTAAATCCCAAAGTTTCTAAATATGCAAACCAAATGAATCTATTAAGTGTATCTTGTAGTACGGGCCAAAAAGAGTTTAAGAATTTTTCAAACATTATGAGGCTAATTTATGGCGAAATAGAAGAACCGGTTAAGTCTCATATCCCACACCCATTGAAAGATTATGTTGAAGAAGTAACCGTATTAGAAACGGCTGTTGATGATGTATCAGGGGAAATCTTAGGGAATTTCATTCAAACTTTAGAAGATGAAGATATTTTTGATGTACAAATTATACCAAGCATAACAAAAAAAAATCGGCCGGGTCACATCATTAAAATCTTATGTAATCCTCAAAATAATTTCGATTTAATCTATAAAACTCTTTGCGAATTAGGAACGCTAGGCGTAAGATATTATACAACTAAAAGAGTATGTGTTGACCGGAAATTAGAGAAGAGTACGATTGAACTTAACAACAAGAATTACGAGATACAATTTAAAATTTCTTACATCCATATGAATGATGGAATTAAAGTCATTAATGTAAAACCTGAATTCGAAGATCTTAAAAGTATTAGTAAACAAACTAGTTTGTCTATCAAAGAGATACTATTTTATTGCCAATCGGAAATGGAAAAACACTTTGGGAAAAATCGATAAAGCCTTTATACTATATGATAAAAAGTAAAGAAAAAAAAGAGAGATTTTTAATTGAATGGCTCTAATCGGCTTGTTTTAATAGTTATCAACATGAAATTTATTCATAATATACTCATCTTCAACCATTTGTTTAGAAAAAGCTTTTAATCGGTTGATTTCCTTAATAACATCTTTCTCTTTTCTTAGTTTCCCCATTTCATGGAAAATCTCAGCGGCTTCCGTAAAAGTTTGAATGACTTCTTCGTAATTTCCAGAAACTTCAAGATCCTCAGCTAGAAAAATTAAACTCTCAGCAATATCTAACTTTTTTCCGATTTTCTTTTGAATTTTTAATGCTTGATAGGAGAATTTCAATCCTTCCACGTGATTTCTAAGTTTCGAATGAATTCTTCCTAATGTTCTTAAAACTCTAGCTTCTTCGTTTTGTAGATTATTAGTCTTGCAGTGTTGTAAAAGATCGTTTAAGAACTGGATTAGTTCTTCTTTGTTGACTTCCTTTGCTTGATCAAAATGCTTCAAGACTTTATCGAAACTCTCTAAAGCATTAGAAACTTCGCCATTTTTAAAAAATTCTTTAGACTTCTTAAAATTTTTAACTGTTGCGACCATTGGTCTCAACTACATAGCATTTGTTTGTTTTTTTTAGATTTTAAAGAATTAGTAATTTCAATAATAATTATATTGATCTATATATTTATACTTTTACATTCGAAGAAAAAGGTGTAATAATATTAAAAAATGCCTTAGTTTTTAATAATCTCTATTTGGGTTAATTAATGGATAACTCTGATTTTAGGCTTAGCGTAGAATAATTCAAAAAGACGTTTATTTAAATAATCTAATAATTCAAATCCGAGAATTCCGTTGTTATGTGTTGTTATAAATGATTTAAAAAATAAAAAAAAAGAAATTTTTATAAATTAAAATATACCTAGCGGCATAAGCAAGGGGCCAAAAATGCAAAGAAGGACAATTGCTATGGCGTAAATTATGATTACGACTTTAATTTTATCTTTTTTTTCCGGGAGGTCATAAACATAAAAGGTTCCGACATAAAAGTGAAAATATCCTATGAGGAATATTAGTAGGGGGTTGTACCAGTTCCAAAACACATATTCCCATATTAAATAATTGCCCCAATTCAATAAAATTTCTACAAAGACAGAAAATAGTGTAAAACCGATTGCCATAGCCCAGCGGTTTGGAAGCCCTAAAATTTTCTTTTTTTTGTCATCTGGTAGAAATTTTGCGAAGACAATGCCCCCGATCGAAAACATAAAAGCGATTTCTATGTTCCAACCAATTAGAATTATATAAGCACTTGATCCCGGCGTGGTCCAAAACGCCGAGTAATTAGAAAACGCAAATACTAATCCGTTCCAAAT
>JAUWDN010000163.1 GCA_030608765.1 Promethearchaeota archaeon | reverse complement strand
TAATTCCTCCAAAAATTCTGCGATTGCGTATAGTAAAATTGCGGTAGCCCCTTCTTGGCCATGTAAAATAAAAAAGGAAGCAATTCCCGCGACTAACATAAGAATATTAGCAGTAATTCTTTTAGCTAAGACATCTTCGATAGCTTCTTTTAATATACCATAACCAGAGAGCAGAATTGATGCAATCGCTAAAATTTGGCTTAACAAAACTGCTTCGGTTAAAAATTCTAAAGTTATTGATATTCCAAGTAATACTATAGATGGAATAATGAAGTACCAAAATTTTTCCTCAAAAAATGATTCTTCTTCCTCCTCAAGTTCTTCGTCTATACACAGTTCATTCGTACACTGAGTAACCATGATGTTCACCATGTAATGTAAATTAGTTCTATCTAAAAAGCTTTATATTATATAATAAAAAGAAGCTAACATCAGCTAAAACTAAAAATTAGACTCCTTCGACTAAGAGTTTAATCTAATTTAGCAGATTTTAATTTAATTAAGGTTAATTGGTGATAAAACTCAAGTTGAATTTCCTTTTATTAATTATAAATGGATGTCTTAAATTTGATTACAAAAATAGTTAAGGCTATTTAACAATATAAACCAATTTTTGACCTTCTTGTTCTTCTAAACCTAATTCTCTCCGAACTGCATTTCTTATCAAATATCCGCCTACATGGAGTATAGAGTCTTTCAATATATTATCTTGATCCATTGAAGCATTGCATGGATAGGAATGATGTGCTTTACTAATTCTTTCGTTTAGACTTATCTCTCCATCCTCGATATATTTAGCTTTTAACTGTTGGAGTATATAATAAGAACTTCCACACGGGGCGCATTGAAGAACACATGTATCTACAATTGATTTGCCATCTTCGGATAATAGGAATGAGACGATGGGCACTCCAATTTTGTAATGATCAATAAATTCTATTATGTAATTTCGTTCCTTAGTGATGTTAAATCCCACTTTATTATATTCGTCCAATTCTTTACTTAAAGCGCAAAAAGGTTTTGGAAATGCAGCTTGAATTCCATAACTTTCAAAAGCTTCTAATACCTGTACCTGTAACCCTGGTTGTACCCATTTAGGATTTTCAACTGGAATAATTATTGCTTTAATATTCTTATCTTTCAAATATTCTGGTAAGCCTGAGAGCAAATCTTGATGAATTCCAACAACTAATATGAAATCGACTTGCGGTAAAGATTTTGGTAAATATTCTTCAGGATCTTCAATGAAATCCGGAACATTCTCACCTAATTTATCGTAAAAGTAAATTGTACTAGAAAAATTACCCAGATGTTCCCTACATTTATCACACTTAACATCTTTTTCGAGCAGTTCACAAGCCTTACAAAATTCATCATCATTTATTAAATTTCCAACGAATTTTTGTGCAAGCATTTCAGTATCAGGATCAGGGCCATAGAAGACTCCAAGCTTATACTGTTTTTGTTGTTGGTTCATAATTATATTATTATAATATAATTTTTTATTTGTTATTCTGATATTTCATAAATAATTTAATTTTTATCGCGAACATCTCCACAAATTATATATACATAAAATTTAGAACTGTAAGTATAGAAATAGAGAAATTTATCTTTTATATTTAATATTTATATCTTAATTAAGTGATTTCCATAAACCAGTATGGTATAATCATCGTATTATCGTCAATTTATTGAGATGGAGCTTTTTAAAACTCGAAAAGACCTTATTATAGATCTTAGAGAAGAACTGCCAGAATTGGTTGATAAGTTTAATCACTTTATTCTAATTCCTTTTAAGAGTAAGAAAAATTCAGTAGTAGGTCTAACTTTTAATAGGGATACAGAACACTTACCTAAAGAGGTAGTTGTTAAAATATTTAGCACCCCTAACGCGGATAACGAATACAACACTTTAGCGAGACTAAAAAGGCAAAATATATTTGTTCCTAACATATTATTCTATAAGAAACCCTATTTAATTCTCGAAAGGATTAAAGGGGTTAATTTATGTGATTTTGTTAACGAAAAATTAGTAAACATTGCAGATTTAGAAAGTTTAAATCCGGAAATTAGAAAAGAAATTTCTACATCAATAGAAAAGTTAGCAGATTGGTTTAATCAATTACATACAAATAATGTGATAGAAAATGAAGAGCACTCAGAAGCTATAGTTCTAAACAAGGGAGACACACAGTTAAGAGATTTCATTTATATTCCTTTAAAAAACGAGATATATGGGTTAGACTTTGAAGATTCTTACGAAGGAAACCATATTGATGATGTCGCATGGGTTTGCTGTTCTTTACTTGATACAAATCCTGGAATTTTCGAACAATCCGTCCCTAAAGCTAAAATTGAATTGATTAACATATTTTTAAAACATTATTACCGAAACAATCCTTCAATCCATTTTGATTTTAAATATTTTACTGAAAAGTTGATAGAGAACCTAAATATTGTTATGAGCCGAAGAGGTTTAAATATGATCCTAAAAAAAAAAAAATTCATTAAAGAACTATCAAGAGATCTGTAATTTGTCTTATTTTATTTTGGTTATTATAATCACTAATCTATCGTTGTATTGAAAAATACACATTTAATAATGCGTGCTCTATAACTAAATTATATTTATATTTGAGATATAAAGGAGAATTTAGAATGAGTGAAACGCCGATATTAGATGTAAAAACTTCGTTAAAAAAAATGGTTTCAACAATTGTAGATATAAGTGGCTTGAATAGCGACTATATCCCGAAATTAAGAATGCAACCTGAAAAGATACTCGAAGAGTTGGAGAAATACGAAGATGGAAAGAATTTATTATTAAAAACGATAGAATCCAATACTGAAAAAATATATTCGTTTAAAAATAAGATATCCCAAAATCAGCGAGATATTGTTAAGTTCGAAGAAGACAACGCTGAATTGACAAAAAATCGCCATGAATTTGTAATTAAGATTCAGGAAGGTCAGGACGAGTTGAAGGAGACCCGAGAAACAATTCAACTAAAAAAGGAAGAATTAACAAATCGGGATCAGCGTTTAAAAGAACTTGAGAATCGATTTTTTACTCTAACCAAAGAGGTTGAAAAATTTGAAGAAAATTTGAAAGCTTTAGAAATTGAACTTAATGGGACCTTCAGAAAAAAAGAAAAATTCGTTGAATCTTATGAAAATAGAGTAGCTGCGATGAAAATTTTGATCAATAAGAAATACATTAACTCGTTATTGTACCAATTTATAAAGGCTCTACAAGTGGGAAGTAAATTAGATATAAAAAATATTTTACTAGCTATAGATATGAGAGAGGAACAAGCACGGAAGATATTAACAAAAATGCTTGAAGAAGACGCCCCTATTGAATATGATCAAGTAACAGGTACAATAACTTTGAAAGAAGAGGTTGACTTTTAATGAGTTCAAACTTAAAAGACATTTTAGGATCTATTGAACAACTTGAGAAATATTTTGACGAATACCAGCAAACAATTAAAAAAAATAGCGAAAATATCATTCAAAATTTAAGTCTAATATGGAAAAGAATGAAATTAGAGCAATACAGTGTTAAAATATTAGAAGAGAAGATTGAAGTTCAGAATGGCGAATTAACAGAACTTACAATTAAATCAGAGGATTTAGATAAAAAATTAGAAAATTTAAAATCATCTAAGAATGATTTGCAATTAAAAGTGACTGAAGCAAAAGATTCTCTCGAACAGATTAAAGATAATTTAAAAGCACCCAAGCTAGAACTTGAAAATCTTTTATCGAAATTAAACTCTGTAAATGAAAAAATCGCTACAAAGGAGAATGAGAACTCCCAATTGGAACAGAAAAAAATTGACAACGAAAACCGAGAAAAGCAACTAAGAACTATGTATACGGAAGAAAAAATGCAAGAGTTAGATTTTAAATTAAAACAACTTAAGAGGAACAACTACTTCACTTCGTTTTTAATAGAAAATTCTGAAGAAGAGGTTTCTGAAGTGGATATTATAGCGACCATTATGGAGCAAGGCAGCTGTAACCTTGATGAACTGAAGGGTTTGCTGTCTGTACCTCCAATCATGGCAGTTAGAACAATTAAACAACTCGCAGTTAAAGGTATAATTAAACTCGATGAAGATAGTAATGTTATAACAATGCCTTAACTTCTTTTTTTTAGATTTATTTTTACTCAATGAATCCCAATTTGCATACTATTTCTAAGAATTCCGAAATTGAGAAATAAAATTTTTAAACAAACGATCGTTATGTACCACCATAACATTCGATAATTTTCGCTTGAGAGAAGTGGAAATTGGAAAATTTAAAAACTATGTCAGAAAACTTAAGATTTGTGAAAAAAATTGAGCGAGAGAAGATCATTAAAAACAATAATTAGCGAGCATAAAACGGTATTTCTAATTAGTTTTATTCTTATAATTGG
>JAUWDN010000292.1 GCA_030608765.1 Promethearchaeota archaeon | reverse complement strand
TTAACGGGCTGAGAAACTTCGTTGATCTTCAATTTTGTACAAGCATTCCAGAATTCAGCTACCATATCCCCTTTGGCAAATTCTCCTAAATTTCCACCTTTTTTCTTGCTCGAACACGTAGAAAATTGCCTTGCTAAATTTTCAAAGTTCTCTCCGGCTTGAAGATCTTCGGAAAGCTCTTGAGCTCTGCTGAATTTATCAACTAAAATGTGACTGGCTTTGATTTTACCCCCCCGAATTGGTGATCCTCCACCTTTAGAGCCAGAGCTTTTTGAAGCTTTGTCTTTCTTATCATATCCTTTCCCATACTTTCCTTTTCCCATTGTTCAACACCTAAAGTTTTATAACACTCCTTTCTCTTTTCGTCTTAATTCCGCTTTCTTATCCATTATTTTCAGAAATAAGTCTTTTGTAGTATTGGGCGGAATAATCTCTTTCTCTTTATTCTTGAGAGTTATGGCTTCTTCTGAACAAGTCACAACACAATTACCGCATCCTATACATAGATCTTGGCTCACTGTTGCTATATTTTCTACCATTTCAATAGCATCCATTTGACATCTATTCAAGCAGGATTCGCAACCAATACATAAATCAGGATCAACATTTGCAATAAAATTTGAATGGAACAACTCCCATGGGCGCTCAAGTTTTTTTATATTAGTTATTAAATCGCAACAACATCCACAACAGCAACAAATGAAATTTGGATCTAAAGCGTTGCCCGGTTGAAGTATTAACCCTTCTTCCTGAGCTCTTTTAAAAATGATTAGGGCTTCATCGCTAGTGACAAATTTACCGTTGTTAAGATCTACAACATGTTGGGCAGAATTATTTAAAGCAAAGCAATGTTCTCTCATATCAGTTTGTTTACATGATTTGTTTATAAGATCTTTACCCTTTTGACAGATACATTCCATAACTGCGATTTTATTAGTTTTTCTTATAATTTCACTTAATTCATCGAATGTAGCTATATTATGTTCGGGTGTGATGCTTTCTTCAATGGGTATTGTTCTTAATTGATTAATTTTTGTACTTACGACTTCATCCCGGTAAGCTTCATCAAAATATTCCTCAATATCCTCATAAAAATCTTTAGTAAGCGTACCAACTTGATATTCGTACATCCCCACTGCTAAAAATGCTAAGTGATATCGTATTTCTTCTCCATTACCTTTATCGGTTCGCTGTAAGTTTATTGCCCCATTGTGGTACATTTCATCTAAGATTTCCTTTAATTCGCCTTTAGATGCTACTATTTTTTTAACGCGCCTATAAATCTTTTCTACAGATTCGGGAATAAAACTCATTTTCACCGCTATTTCCGCTTCTTTAGGAGTAAAAAGGACTTTTAATATTCTTATTTCAACGCCTGATTCTGTAGCAGGATACCCAATAGGTAATGTATCAAGACGCTGCTGTAATTTTCTATAAATGTTAGATTCTGCTTGACTCAAGCTTTAATTCACTCTTAAGATTGAATTAATCAAGATAATTATAGGAATTAAATAAGGAATCAAAATTAAATTTAAGCATATTTATTTATAAATTTTAAACAAGGAGAAGTTAAAATACTTAATTAATAATCAAGTAGCGAAAATTCTTTATTTCTTTAATTCCATTTATTTCTACTACAATATTTTGAAAATCTTGAATTTTTCCTTCAAATATCATGAATATTATAAGGTTTTCGCCTTGAAAGTGTTGATTTTTGTTTACAACCTGGTCCTTATATCTGTTCTCGATTTTATTTAATTTTCTCTGAATGTGCGGATCGTGGGGGACAACAATTATCAAATTTCCAACAATCTTTTTAGCGACTGAGTCTGCATTTCCATAAATCTCCAAATTTGAAACTTCTATATCTGACATTAGCCGCAATAAAGCATCTCTTATCAATTTGGACTTATTTTCATATTGATTTTTAGAAACAAGCTTATTAATAAATTGCTTCAAACTTTCATTTATGGAAAAACTGATAATAGGACTCATTTGAATTCTAAACTCTTCTTACTTCTTATTAATATAAATTCATCATAACATTTATAAATGTTTTTAGCAAAAAGACTCACAATTTTATGGCTCGACTGATGACATCTTTAAACTTTTCTACATCATTCACCAATTTATCAGCGTGTTCGTCGCTGATTTTTTCATCTTTGCCATACTTATTCAATTCTGTTAACCAATATTCAATTCGTCCTAAGATAGCTTCGCTATCTCCTATAATTTTTCTTAACCTTACAAAAGTGTCGTGTAATTTATTCCGAATATTCTGTGCTTTCCATCTTAGCATGCAGTAGTCGCTAATCTCTGCTAGGTTTTGCGTAATAGCCATTACATCGATGGTTCTTTCCCTCTCTTCTGATTTAATCTTCCGGATTAGGTTTATTTGCTCGAACAATAGCTCGATGATTTTCGCCAAGAAACCCGTAAGTTGACCTGGATTTCCACACCAGACTCTTACCTCTAAAGACTGACTCGTTTCGGAAACATAGACTCTCGTAATTATTCTCCCACCTGTAATTTTCGCTTCTGAACAAAACCAAGCCTCAGCTTCGTAATTTCCTTTGGGATTGGAACCTTCGTGGGATGTTACAGCGCTGGTTTCAAAATTTTTTATCGTTCGAATTGCGGCTCTAAACGCTAGCCTTGGATCTAAGTCAGCAATTAAAAACGCTCGGGCGTCGTTCGGTAGCGTTTGGATTGCGATTTGGCAGTCTTCTATTGTGCTCATTGAGGTACAAACCAAAGGACATTTGATTTGGATTTCCTTTTTCCGTAT